>JAGRKY010000012.1 GCA_020442095.1 Bauldia sp. | reverse complement strand
GGCGTGCCGCGGAAGAACCAGATGTAGAGCCGCGCGGCGCCCGAGACGATCCACATGTCCGACATGCGGCAGACGGCGATGACGATGCCGAGCACGATGCCGAGCGCCATGCACAGCGCGGTCAGCCAGAGCGTCGTGGCGAGCCCGCGGAGGATCGAGGGGGCGAACAGGTAGCTCGCCACCAGCGGCCATTCGAAGCGCGGGTTGAGCAGGACGCTCTGCACCAGCAGCAGGACGAAGACGAGGACGATCGCGACCGGGACCCACCGGAACCGGCTGCGGCGCGGAACGATGGTGAGACCCGCGAGGGGATCCTCGGCGTGTGACCCGGCGGCCGGGCTGGCGCTGCTGTCTGTCATGCACGACTTTCCGGTGGAGTGGCGGGACGCCCGGGAGGGGAAGGCGTCCCGCCGGAGAGCGGACCTTGCGGGCCGCCGGTCAGGACTCGGCTATCAGGGCTTGGGGTAGTCCAGCGGCTTGCTGGCCGCCAGGTTGATGCCCGGCTCGTCGAGCGCAAGCGCCGAGATGCCCCACTTGGCCATGATCTGGTCGTAGACGCCGGCCTCGTGGACCGCCTCGAGGGCGGCGAGGAGGGCTTCGGCCAGCTCGGTGTTGCCCTTCTTGACCACCATGCCGTTGTAGTACTTCGGCAGGTGCTGGTTGGTGACGAGGCGCACCGGCTTCGGCGCCGCGGCCTCGATCGCCTGCGCGGCGGCGAGGTTGTTGAGGACGAAGTCGACGCGGCCCGAATAGAGCGACAGGAGGACGGCGTCGGCCGAGGGATACTCGTTGGCGGTGATCGCCGGCAGGCCGGCCTTCTCGCAATGCGGCGTCATCACGTTGTTGACGACGTTGATGAAGTCGAAGCCCTGCTGGACGCCGACGGTCAGGCCGCAGAGCGACTTGGTGTCCTCGGTGATCGTGGTGTTGTCGGCGAGGGTGTAGACGGCGCCGGTCGCATAGGCGTGGACGACGAAGTCGACCCGCTTCTCACGCTCGAGATTGTCGGAGATGCACTCGGAGGCCATGTCGTAGCGACCGCTCTCGACGCCCGGGATCAGGCCGGCGAAGGCGATCGAATCGACCTTGTAGGTGATGCCCAGCTTCTGGGTGATCGCGTTCCACAGGTCGGGCTCGTAGCCGATGATCGTGACGTTGTCCGAGGCGAAGGACTGGCACGGCGGATAGTTGGCGTCGGTGGCGATGGTGATGACGCCGGCGTCCTTGATCGCCTGCGGCAGCATGTCGTGCAGCGCCTGGTCCTTCTCGAGCGCGGGAAGACCGGAGCCCACCACCTCTTCGAACGTCTGCGGCTTGGCGGTTTCCTCGGCGAAGGCCGAAGCGCTCGCCAGCGTCATGCCGGCCGCCGCTGCGGCAAGCACAAACTTCATGGCATGCATTGCATTCTCCTCTCTTCTTCGGCCCGGAACGGTGGCCGTTGTCGCGCTCAAAATGTATAGACAAAAGAAAGGAGGCGTCAATCGCGGATGCTGCCGCGATGAACAAGAATGCAGCAGGCTCAAAACGCGGGCAGGCCAATCCGCCGGTGACGCTGGAGCGTGACAGACGACGTGAAAAGCCAGGTTGCGCCTCGAATTTGTTGCGACTGGCCGACGCATCGGCGATGCCGCCGTGGATGACCCTCGCTACGCTCGGCGGGCAAAGGACAGCCCTGCCGGATCGTGCGTGACATCGTGTGGACAGTCGGATTTTATGTCTATACGAAACCGGGAGTCGATCGCTGCGAGACAGCGCTCCCTCAACCCCGCGAGGAATGGATCCCATGACGGCAAGGCCCGTTCCAGCAGCCGGTTCCGACGACGGAGCGGCGAAGCGGGACCGGGGGATGAGCCTGTCGGAGACCATCCAGAGCGACATCGAGGACCGGATCCGGTCCGGCGAATGGGCGCCCGGCGACCGCATCCCGAGCGAGTCCGATTTC
Source organism: Bauldia sp. (assembly GCA_020442095.1). The sequence goes on along the minus strand of JAGRKY010000012.1, from coordinate 830 downwards.
GTCGCCCGCTACAACTGCTCGCGCATGACCGTCAACCGCGTCCTGTCGCGGCTGTCGGAGCGCGGCGTCATCGTCCGCCGCCGGAAGGCCGGCTCCTTCGTCGCGCCGCCGCGCAACGACAGCGCCATGTTCCTCGAGATCCGCGATTTCGCCCGCGAGGCAGCGGGCACGGGACGCCGCTACCGCCACGAGATCCTTCTCCGCCGCACCGAGAGCCTGTCCCGGGTCCGCGCCGTCAGCCTCAGGCTCGAGCCCGGCGAGCCGGTACTCCGGGTGCTGTGCCTCCACGTCCTCGACGACCAGCCCCATGCCTACGAGGATCGCGTGATCTCGCTCGCCGAAGCGCCGACGGCGGCGGACGAGTCCTTCGCCGCGATCCCGCCCGGAACCTGGCTGCTCGGCCACGTGCCGTGGACCGAGGCGCGGCACACGATCCGCGCCGTCAATGCCGACGTGACCCTCGCCGGCATCCTCGGCATCGCCGAGCGGGATGCCTGCCTCGTCCTCAACCGGCGCACCTGGAACCAGACAGGCTTTGTCACCGACGTCGACATCACCTATCCCGGCGAGGGACATGAGCTGACCGGACAGTTCTCGTCGACGATGGGCCGGATGCCCTCGATCGACCTGCCGCATCGATGAACCGCCATGACGAGGGGGAAACGACCATGAAGAAGCTGATCAACGACATTCCGCAGGTGGTCGACGACGCGCTGGAGGGGCTGGTCGCGCTCCACCCGCAGCTCGCCCTCCTCGACGGCCAGACCACGGTGCTGCGCGCCGACATCGCCGCGTTCCGCCAGAGCGGCAAGGTGGCGATCGTCACCGGC
>JAGRKY010000144.1 GCA_020442095.1 Bauldia sp. | reverse complement strand
ACGTGATGATCGTCACCTCGCTGAAGACGATGCCGGAGATTCGCCTTGGCCACCTCTTCGCCCTGCCATCGGAGGTGACGTTCCAGCCGTGGGTCGACGCCTGGCTCAACGCCTGCACCGGGCGCGACTGCAACGGGCTCAATCCCGGCTTCCTCAACTCGCTGAAGATCACCATCCCGAGCGTCATCATCTCGATCATCATCGCCTCGATCGATGGCTATGCGCTCTCCTTCTGGCGTTACAAGGGCGCCAACCTCTTCTTCGGCCTCTTGGTCTTCGGCGCCTTCGTTCCCTACCAGGTGGTGATCTATCCGTTGATCATCGCGGCGCGCGAGGCGGGGATCTTCTCGACGCTCGCCGCGATCATCATCGTCCACACAATCTTCGGCATGCCGATCCTGACGCTGCTCTTCCGCAACTATTATGCGTCGGTGCCGGTCGAGCTGTTCAAGGCCGGGCGCGTCGACGGTGCCGGCTTCTGGCAGATCTTCTTCCGCATCATGGTGCCGATGTCGGTGCCGATCACGACGGTCGCCGTCATCCTCCAGGTGACCGGCATATGGAACGACTTCCTGTTCGGCGTGGTCTTCGCGGGCCGGTCGAACTGGCCGATGACCGTGCAGCTCAACAACATCGTCAACACGACGACCGGCGTGCGGGAATACAACGTCAACATGGCGGCGACGATCCTGACGGCGGCGGTTCCGCTCGCCGTCTACTTCGTCTCCGGCCGCTGGTTCGTGCGCGGCATCGCCGCCGGGGCCGTCAAGGGGTAGACGATGGCAAGTGTCTCGATAAAGAAGCTCGGCGTCTCGTTCGGCAGCCTCAAGGTTCTCCGCGACCTCGATCTCGAGGTCGATCAGGGCGAGTTCGTCGTCCTGCTCGGCCCTTCCGGCTGTGGCAAGTCGACCCTGCTCAACGCCGTCGCCGGCCTGCTCGACATCGATGCCGGCCAGGTCTGGATCGGCGGCAAGAACGTCACCTGGGAGGAGCCGAAGGACCGCGGCATCGGCATGGTCTTCCAGTCCTACGCGCTCTATCCGCGGATGACGGCGGAGGGCAACCTCACCTTCGGGCTCAGGGTCGCCCGGGTGCCGAAGGACGAGATCGCCCGGCGCGTCGATCGCACGGCGGAGCTCCTGCAGATCAAGCCGCTGCTCGGCCGCCGCCCGGCGGAGCTGTCGGGCGGCCAGCGCCAGCGCGTCGCCATCGGCCGGGCGCTGGTCCGCGATGTCGATGTCTTCCTGTTCGACGAGCCCTTGTCGAATCTCGACGCCAAGCTCAGGACCGAGCTCCGCGTCGAGCTCAAGAAGCTGCATAACCAGCTCAGCTCGACGATGATCTACGTCACCCATGATCAGATCGAGGCGCTGACGCTCGCCGACCGGATCGCGGTCATGCATGGCGGCGTGATCCAGCAGCTCGCCTCGCCGAAGGAGATCTATCGCCGGCCGGTCAATCGCTTCGTCGCCGGTTTCGTCGGCTCGCCGGCGATGAATTTCCTCGAAGGCGCGCTGGCCGTCGTCGACGGGCAGCCGGCGATCCGGCTCGGCGACATCACCACCGGCCTTGCCGGCTATGACTTCGCCGAGGCGCCGGTCGAAGGCCGGCGCGCGGTGCTTGGCATCCGCCCGGAGCAGATCGTCCTGTCCGACGCATCCGCCGCGCCGTCGCATGTACCGATCGACATCCATCTGATCGACCCGATGGGCGCCGACAGTCTGTTGTGGGGCACGGTCGGCAAGGATACGGTCTCGGTCCGGATCGGACCCGACGAGGAACACAAGGTCGGCGACACGATCGCCGGCTATTTCCACCCCGACCAAGCCTCTCTCTTCGACGCCGAGACCGGCGTCCGTCTCTAAGAACGACAGGATCTGCAATGAGCGATTACCGGATTTCGTTCCAGCTATACAGCGCGCGCAACTTTCCCCCCGTCGAGGCGCAACTCGAGACGCTGGCGGCGATCGGCTTCGATGCGGTCGAGCCCTATCGCGGCTCCTATGGCGACGATCCGGCGGGCTTCCGGCGGCAGCTCGATGCCGTCGGCCTTGCCTGTCCGACGGCCCATATCGGCCTTGCCGACCTTGATGCGGATCGCGCGGCGGTCATCGAGACGGCGCGCATCCTCGGGCTCGAAACGGTGATTTCGCCCTTCCTTCCGCCGGACCAGCGGCCCGACGATGTCGAAGGCTGGCAGGCGCTCGGCGCCCGGCTTCAGGAACACGCCGCGGCGCTTCGCGCGGCGGGCCTGAAATACGCCTGGCACAACCATGCCTTCGAATACGCGACGCTTCCCGACGGGTCGCGTCCGATCGATCACCTGCTTGCCGGGCCCGACGTCATGTTCGAGGCCGATATCGGCTGGATTGCCCGGGCCGATTGCGACGTGAAGGCCGAGCTCGAGCGCTTTCCCGGCAAGCTCGCCGCCTTCCATGTCAAGGACGTCGCGCCGGAGGGCGTCACCGAGGATGACGGCTGGACCGATGTCGGCGCCGGCATCATCGATTGGCAGGCGCTTTTGCCGGTGATCGCATCCTCGGGCACCGACCTTCTCGTCCTCGAGCATGACGCGCCGTCGGACTGGCGGAGCTTCGCGGAGAATTCCTTCCGGTTCCTCGCCGGTCTGGTCGGCCGGTAGGCGGGAGTCGGGATCATGGCAAGACGAGCAGGAATCGGCATCATCGGCTGCGGTGTCATTTCGGACACCTATTTTGAGCTGGCGCCGTTGTTCAAGGGCGTCGAGATCGTAGCCTGCGCGGATATCGCGCCGGCCTATGCGAAGGCCAAGGCGGAGAAATATTCCGTGCGGGCGATGTCGGTTGACGCGCTCCTCAAGGACGAGGCGATCGACGCGGTGATCAACCTCACCGTCCCCGCCGCGCATTTCACCGTCAATCACGAGATCCTCAGCGCCGGCAAGCACGCCTATACGGAGAAGCCGCTGGCGCTCACCTACAAGGATGCGCGGAAGCTCGTCACCGAAGCCGATAAACGCGGGCTGAAGATTGGTGGCGCGCCGGACACCTTTCTCGGCGCCGGCGGCCAGACGGCGCGAAACCTCCTCGACAAGGGTGTGATCGGCGAGGCGATCGGCGGTTCAGCCCAGGTGCTCAGCCACGGCATGGAGCACTGGCATC
>JAGRKY010000143.1 GCA_020442095.1 Bauldia sp. | reverse complement strand
CGACGCGGTTCTCCAGCGCGAAGCCCGAGCCGGACGGCGCCTGGGTCCGGTCGCCAAGCACCCACCAGCGGCCGTCCGGTCCGCGGCCGAGGTCGAAGGCGACGAAATGCAGGAATCCCTGCTTCGGGACGATACCGGCCAGCGGCCTCAGATATTCCGGACTTGCCCCGATCAGCTCGGGCGGCAGCAGCCCCTCGCGGACCAGCCGGTTCTCGCCATAGATATCGGCGACGAGACGCTCCAGCAGGTCGGCGCGCTGCACGAGCCCCCTGGCGATGCCCTGCCACTCACTCTCCTCGATCAGCAGCGGCACATGCGCCAGCGGCCAGGCGCGCTGGTTGGAGCCGTCGTTGCCGTAGATGCGGTAGTAGACCCCTGCGTCGCGGAGATAATGGTCGGCGCGGGAGAACAGCGTGTCGATCTCCCTCCGCTCGAGGTGATCGAGGCGATCGATCAGCAGCCGCCATGCCGGCCGGATCCGACCGTCGTCGTCCACCATCTCGTCGATCGTCCCGGGCCAGGGGCGATAGCCGCCGGCAAGCCGACCGGGCGGCGGGGCATCGTTCGCGGCAAGCGGGCTCGGCTCCATCCCCTTAAAGCCCCGCCGGCCGCCGCAGGTCGAGCGTCAAGGGGAACGCCGGATTGCGCTCCTCCGGTCGGGCCTCATACGCGCCCGGACGATGGCCGAAGGGCTCGAAGCGCGCGAGGCGGCGCGCCTCCGCCTCGTTGCCGTTGACCGGGAAGGTCTCGTAGTTGCGGCCGCCGGGATGGGCGACATGGTAGACGCACCCGCCGACCGCCCGGCCGGTCCAGCTGTCGTAGATGTCGAAGGTCAGCGGCGCATCGACCGGGATCATCGGATGCAGGCCGGAGCGCGGCTGCCAGGCCTTGAAACGCACGCCCGCGACGGCGGTGCCGGCCTCGTCGGTCCTCGTCATCGGCACGACGCGGCCGTTGCAGACGACGCGGTGCCGCTCGGGCTCCAGCCCCTCGGTCTTCACCTGCAACCGCTCCACGGAAGAGTCGACATAGCGGACGGTTCCGCCGATCGCGCCCTGCTCGCCCATCACATGCCACGGCTCCAGCGCCAGCCTCAGCTCCAGCTTGACGCCGGCATAGTCGACCGCGCCGCAGAAGGGGAAGCGGAACTCCTTCTGCGCCTCGAACCATTCCGGCCGCATCGCGAAACCCGCCGCCTTGAGGTCCTCGAGAACGTCGAGAAAATCCTGCCAGACATACCACGGCAGCATGAACCGGTCGTGAAGCGTCGTCCCCCAGCGCACCAGCCCGCCGGTCACCGGCGCCGCCCAGAGCCGGGCGATGATGGCGCGGATCAGGAGTTGCTGGGCAAGGCTCATCCGCGAATTCGGCGGCATCTCGAAGCCGCGGAATTCCACCAGCCCGAGCCGGCCGGAAGTGGTGTCGGGCGAATAAAGCTTGTCGATGCAGATCTCGGAACGGTGGGTATTGCCGGTGACGTCGACGAGCAGGTTGCGGAACAGGCGATCGACCAGCCACGGCGGCGGCGGCGTGCCCTCGCCTGGCAACGGCACCTGGGCCATCGCGATCTCGAGTTCGTAGAGCGCGTCGTGACGGGCTTCGTCGATGCGCGGCGCCTGGCTGGTCGGGCCGATGAACAGGCCGGAGAAGAGATAGGACAACGACGGGTGGCGCTGCCAGTAGAGCACCAGGCTCTTGAGCAGGTCCGGCCGACGCAGGAACGGACTGTCCTCGGGCGTGCCGCCGCCGACCACGACATGGTTGCCGCCGCCGGTGCCGCAATGGCGGCCGTCGATCATGAACTTGTCGGCACCGAGCCGCGATTGCCGCGCTTCCTCGTAGACCGCCTCGGTGGTCGCGACGCAGTCCCGCCAGTTCCCCGCCGGATGGATGTTCACCTCGATGACGCCGGGATCGGGCGCGACCCGGATGACGTTGATCCGCGGGTCGTCGGGCGGCCCATAGCCTTCGACCTGGACCGGAAGGCCGATCTGCCGCGCCGCCACCTCGATCGCCGCGACGAGATCGAGGTAATCCTCGATCTCCTCGACCGGCGGCATGAAGACGCAAAGCCGCCCTTCCCGCACCTCGACCGCCAGCGCGGTGCGCACCACGCCATCCACGCCGCCGAGCTCCTGCTCGACGCGGTCCTGCCTCGTGGTGTCGTCGGAACTGAAGGAGGCCGCCGCCTGCTCGCGGTCGTCGCTCGGCTCGGCCAACTGCTCCGGTGCGCCCTCGTGGAAGGCGGGCTGGCCGGGATCGGGCAGCGTCCCGCGGGGAATCGTCGGGTCGAGCGGAATCACATGGGGATATCGCGACGGCGGCACATAGGGCAGCGAACCGAGCGGAAGGCGATAGCCGACCGGCGAGTCGC
>JAGRKY010000002.1 GCA_020442095.1 Bauldia sp. | reverse complement strand
GCTCGGACCCGGACGCGGCGCTCTACTACCTCGCCCGGATGCTCGATGCCGGCGAACTGCCGCTCTATATCGGCCGCCGCCTCGTCCGGATGGCGATGGAGGATGTCGGCCTCGCCGATCCGCAGGCGCTCACCGTCGCGCTCGCCGCCAAGGACGCCTACGACTATCTCGGCTCGCCGGAGGGGGAACTCGCGCTCGCCGAGGCGACGGTCTACCTCGCCACCGCGCCGAAATCGAACGCGGTCTACACCGCCTTCAAGGACGCCACCCGCGTCGCCAAGGAGCGCGGCTCGCTGACCCCGCCGAAGATCATCCTCAACGCGCCGACCAAGCTGATGAAGGGCGAGGGCTACGGCTCGGGCTACCGCTACGACCACGACGAGCCGGACGCCTTTTCGGGGCAGGACTATTTCCCGGAAGAACTCGGCCGCCAGAGCTTCTACGACCCGCCGGAACGCGGCTTCGAGCGCGAGGTCAGGAAGCGCCTCGACTATTGGGCGAAGCTGCGGAGGGAGCGGGGCGGGTAGTGTGCCGCTTGCGGGCGTTTTCTTCCGGATTTCTGCGCCGGCGAAAGGCTCAGCCCTAGGGCAACTCGACGTCGAACTCGTTGACCCGGAACCCGCCGTAGAAGCGATCGAAACCGCGTCCGGTCAGAGCCTTGATGCGAGCCTGGAGAAGGACTGCCGACGGCCCGCCTTGGTAGGCCAAAGGCGTCCACTCCTTGACCGGATCGCACTCGCTTTTGAAGCGCGGCGGATTTCGCCAGTCGTAGACTCTCGATTCCACGAAAATGACCGGCACATCGTTATCCAGTCCCTCGACCGCGCTGTCCTCCAGGTTGACGACGATCACGCCCTCGATGTGGACACCTGCCGCAACGGTTACTCGCCATATGACTGATACGTGATTGTTCAGGACAAGCACGACCTCGCCTTCGCCACTGACGTGGAGGTCGATTGGCATTGCCGGAGGAGGGTTCGGCTGCGCGAAGGATGGCTGCGCAGATACGGCGACGATCGGGCCGAGCGGAATGGCCACCGAAAGCCGGCACCGGTCCCCAAGTGCCTTGATAATCTCGGTCAAGCGCATTTCATTTTCTTCTTCGGACTTGCACCCCTTTCCGATCACCGAACCGTCCGCCATGCCGATGCATGCCCGTCCAGGATCTCCAGCAGGTGGCGCCACGCTGGCCGGAAGCAAAAACCAATGCCGCGGCAACTCCTCCATCCCGGGAGGAAAAGTGAACGGCTCCATGATCGTGTATTCGAACCTCACATCGCTGGTGTAATCCGGCCAAAGCGGCGTTCGATGAGGTAGGCTGGCCACTTCATTCCAGGCCGCGACCTCCTCCTGAGTGGCAGGTCGGATCGCGCCGGACTTCTCGACCTGCTTAAGCCCCGCTTGCGCAGGTGCCGTTATTTCCGGGGGCGGGGGCCGAGGCGAGGAGAATGCCGGCAGGTCGTCGCTCCCCGCTTGCGATCCTTCCGGGGCGGCATTGGCGATGCAGGCGGTCCAGAGGCAGCCGACGATCATCGCAAGTGCGGACGACAGCACCTTGTGTCGCGATCGATCCCAAGCGACTGAACTGGAGGAACGCATCGGTTGAATCCAACTGATCCGATCATTCGAAATCCCGTGGACCGGAGGCTTATCATGGGAGAGCACACCAGCCTTGAATAGGGGTTTAGAAAAAATACAATTAATGAGGGTAGGAAGCGGTATGGCGGGCCGATTGCGCCCGAGTTCATCTCAAACAAGAACGGCGGATTACGCTTCGCTCATCCGCCGACGCGCCCAGGAATTCTGTTGTTTCGCATTTCCAGATACGTGGCGGCTGCGGCTGGCCTTGGGCTCCTTTTGGTTGCCCTTTCTTTCACCGAGGCAGGCCAACTGCTTCTCGGCCGCTGGAGCTTTGTCCGGTGGCTAGAAAACGACCGCGGCACCTATTTCCGGGTGAAGGTCGACGTCGACTACAAAGGCGAGCCGCAGCCCTTCGACATCGTCGTCGGCTGCAACGTGCGGCGCATCTACTACAAGGACAACAGCGTCACCTATGAAGCCGGGCTGATCCCGACGGTCTATGGCCGAAAGCTCAGTGACGGAAAGGCGCTGGTCATCCGGCCGCCGGATGCCTGTCGCGGCTTCACGACGGCTAACGGCAAGGTGCCAGCCAATTTCATCCCGCTGATGATCGTCTATGACGACGCGGACAGGCTGGACCACGGCATCGCCTACCTTTCCGACGACGCCTATGCCAGTCCGCTGTCAGAACTCACGTTCCGCGAAGCGTCGATCGAGGCGGCGACCCGGGCGGAGTTTGACGATTTCCGCGAAAACGGCCCGCCCAACGTAGTCACAGCGAATACGTACCACACCTACGACTCCGGGAAGACGCGCGAGAAATTGGGTCTCGAGAAAATCTGGCCGGGACTCGGCGGGGTTTGTTTTGCCTACCAGCGGTTCCGAGTCCCGGAGGGGAGCCGGGCCACTATCAGGAAATACTGGCCGGCTGGCCATCCGGACTACTGGATGCCAGCCACTCCCGAGATCGAGGACGCCATACGTAGCTCTTTCAAGAAGCCCATGATTGTCCAACGTGACATCGGTGGCCCTGCATTCGACTGGATCAATGGCTTCACAGGGGGCGGACATGGACCGCCGGCGAGCCGAGGGGTCGGCACCCGGGACGGCGGCGGACTGGTACAAAGCACCATCGGCAACGCTCCCGTCGCGGCGTCTTTCTATCCAGTGATCAGCGATTTCGCGTCGACTGCGTGGCCGTCGCCCGACAAGTGGCTGGAGCACGCCAAGTCCACCGACACGTTTGTGTTGATGGACATCCAGATCGATCCGGCGCATCGCGGATTCGGGTATTGCTACGATCACCCGCGTATGGTGCCGGGCGAGGAATTGTTGGACATCGTGCGCTCCAAACCCGCGACATCCACGGTGAACGGTCTGCCGATCACTGGTGTTGTTCCTCTCTATACCAACCCACTTCCCGCACCGCTGTTCTTCGAGCGAGACCAATACATCTTGAGAGCAATTATTTTTGGAATCTACTCTACAAGAGGAGATGTGTAGACGATCGTTCGCGCGTCATTGCCACCGCCTCAACGGTCGTCCTCCGGCTTGACCGGAGGACCGGTGTCAGGCGGGAAAAAATCGCAGTTTGAAGCTACGGTCCACCCTGCGGCAGCCGGGTTCCAGGTTCCAAACGGTCCTCCGGTCAAGCCGGAGGACGAAAGGGGTATGAGGGGGGGCAGCAGAAGCGGCGTGGTGATGAATCGCTCCCGTGTTTAGCTGGCTATCGATGTTCAGATAGGATTGAAAGATGAGGAGACGGTCGAACGGCCGTCGGCCGCGTCATGGACCGCGGCAGGGATAGAACTCGAATGATCTACTTCGCTTATGGCTCGAATCTCGATCCCGTCCAGTGGGCCGCGCGGTGTCCGGGGTCGCCGTTGATCGGGGTGGGGCGGCTCGAGGGGTACCGGCTGCATTTTCCGCGGCGGTCGCCGGTGCGGCAATGCGCGGTCGCCAGTATCGAGGCCGTCGGTGAAGGGGCCGGTGTGGGCGTGGGGGGCACGCATCGGGTGATCAGGGACGAGGCGATCGGGGGCGTGGCGGTCGCGGACGAGGCGGTCACAGGCGAGGTGATTGGGGACGAGGCGATCAAGGATGGGGCTGCGGGGAGCGCAGCGGCGGAGGGCGCGGTGGTCTGGGGTGCGCTCTACCAGATGTCGGCCGAGGATTTCGCGGCGCTCGACGCGCGCGAGGGGCATTATCCGGACCGGATGCATGACAGCCGCTACCTGCGGCGGACCGTCCGGGTGCGGCGACTGGATCGGAGCGCGGTGGAAGCGCTAACCTATGTGGCGATTCCTTCCCCCGACCCGGGGCATCCATCGGAGAGCTACGTGAAGCACCTGATCGACGGCGCCGTTCACCACGGCTTTCCGGAGGCCTATGTCACGATGCTCCGGTCCATACGGACAATGCCCGCGTGAACTCGCTCGCTCCCTGGTTCCTGGTCTTTCTCGGCGGCGGGCTCGGCGCGGCGTCGCGGCATGGGGTCAACGTCGCCGCATCCCGGGTGATGGGGCTCAACTTTCCCTGGGGGACGCTGACGGTCAACGTCGTCGGTTCCTTCCTGATGGGGCTGATCGCCGGCTGGCTTGCCTTCCGCGCCGGCATCAACTGGACGCAGCACGCGCGGCTGTTCCTGACCACGGGCTTCCTCGGCGGCTTCACGACCTTTTCGGCCTTCTCGCTCGATACCGCGCTGATCTGGGAGCGGGGCGAGCCGGGGCTCGCCGCCGCCTACATCCTCGCCAATGTCATCCTGTCGATCGGCGGGCTGTTCCTCGGGCTGTGGATCGTCCGTTCAATCGGCTGATTGCTGCGGGAGGGCCGCCCGCCGTTGCATTGCTCTCCGGACGACGAGAAGCCCGGCGAGGGCGATCGCGGTGAAGACGGCGCCGCCGAGGAAGGTCGCCCCGGGACCGATTGCTTCCCATAGCCCGCCGGCGATGACGCTTGCGGCGAGCGCCGCCAGCCCGCCGGCGAGGTTGAAGACGCCAAAGGCGGTGCCGCGCAATTCTGCCGGCGCGGAATCGGCCACCAAAGTCGCGAGCAGTCCCTGGGTCAGCCCCATATGCAGCCCCCACAGGGCGACGCCGATGCCGACGCCGACGATCGTGCCGGTGAAGCCGAGGACGAGATCGGCCGCGACGAGGAGAACGAGGCCGACGACGAGGATGGTGAAGCGGTCTACCTTGTCCGACAGGATGCCGGCGGGCCAGGCGGCGAGTGCGTAGACGACGTTCATGACGACCATGACCGCCGGGGCGAAGGCGGGGGGCAGGCCGACCGAGACCGCGCGCAGGATCAGGAAGGCCTCGCTGAAGCGCGCCAGGGTGAAGACCGCGGCGACGCCGACGACCAGCCAGAAGGTCGGCCCCATCCGGCCGAGCTCGGCCCGGGACAGCGGCGCCCGGACTTTCCGGTCGGTCGGCGGCCGCTCGGGCTCCTTCACCAGCGTGGCGATCAGGCCGAAGGAGAGGAAGGCCGGGATGACGGCGACCCAGAAGACGAAGGTGTAGTTGTCGCTGGTCAGCGCCATCAGTGCGATGGCGATCAGGGGCCCGAGGAAGGCGCCGACCGTATCGAGCGACTGGCGGAGGCCGAAGCTCGCGCCGCGGAGCTCCGGGGGCGCGATATCGGCGATCAGCGCGTCTCGCGGCGCGCCGCGGATACCCTTGCCGATGCGGTCGACGAAGC
>JAGRKY010000142.1 GCA_020442095.1 Bauldia sp. | reverse complement strand
CCGTGGCTGCGGTGGCTGCCGAAGACGTGGTCGTCCGGCTTCAGCGCCAGCGCCGAGCCGACCGCGGCGCCTTCCTGGCCGATCGAGAGATGCGCCGGCCCCTTGTAGACGAAGTCGATCCCCGCATAGGCGCCCTGTGCCTTGAAGGAGCCGAGCATGGTCTCGAATTCGCGGACCATCATCATGTCCCGCAGCACCCGGACGAGCGTCCTGTCCCCGTAGCGCTGCCTTTCTTCCGCCAACGGCGTCGCATAGGCGTGCACGGGGATTTCGGGAAAGCGCAGACGGTCCGCCTTGCGCGTCACCTGCGGATCGACGAAGAGCTCTTTGGGCATCGGGGGACTTCCTGTGTTTGGACATATGTCTTTTGTCACGAACAAAAGAACAAATCCAGTCGAATCCCGCATTTCCTCCATCGCGGTCGGCGCGGCGATGTCCGACAATGCGAATCATGAACGCTGAAGACGCCTACCCCGCGGCGATGACGGTGCCGCAAAGCCTCGCCGGCGGCCGGCTGACCGTCGACCTCGGCGCGCTCGTCGCAAACTGGCGCGACCTTTCGGAAATCGCTGCCGATGCCACCACGGCGGCTGTGGTCAAGGGCGACGGCTATGGCATGGGGCTGGAGCCGACGGTGCGGGCGCTCGCCGCCGCCGGCTGCGACACGTTCTTTGTCGCCCTGCCGGGGGAAGGCCTGCGTCTCCGCTCCGTCCTGCCGCAAGCGACCGTCTACGTCCTCTGTGGCCTGATCGAGGGCGAAGCCTCGGCCTATGCCGAAGCGGGCCTCCGCCCGGCCCTCTCGTCGCTCCCCGAGATCGAGGAATGGACCGCCTTCCGCAGGGACAATCCCGCGGCCCGGGCAGCGCTCCATGTCGACACCGGCATGAACCGCATGGGGCTCAGCCTCGCGGAGGCCCGTTCGCTCCTCGCCGCCCCGGCCGTCGCCGAAACGCTCGGACTGACGCTCGTCATGAGCCACCTCGCCTGCGCCGACACCCCGGACCACCCGCTGAACCGGCACCAGCTCGCCGCCTTCCGCGAGGTCCGCGCAATGCTGCCGGAGGTTCCCGCCTCGCTCGCCAATTCGGCGGGCATTTTCCTCGGCAGCGACTATCACTTCGACGTCGTCCGCCCCGGCATCGCCCTCTATGGCGGCGTGGCGGTCAGCGCCACCGAAAATCCCATGCGGCCGGTCGCCACCCTCGAGGCCCGTATCCTCCAGGTCCGCGACGCCGCGCCGGGCGAAAGCGTCGGCTATGGCGCGACCGAAGCCCTCGACCGGCCGAGCCGCCTCGCCATCCTCGCCGCCGGCTATGCCGACGGCTATCCGCGCCACGCCAGTTCCTCCGATGAGCGGCCGGGCGCCCGCGTCTTGCTCCGCAACCATCCCGCGCCGCTGGTCGGCCGCGTCTCCATGGACCTCACCACCATCGACGTCACCGAAGTCCCCGGCGCCCGCCGCGGCGACTGGGTCGAGCTCTTCGGCCCCAACATCCCGGTCGACGAGGTCGCCGAGCACGCCGGCACCATCGGCTACGAACTCCTCACCAGCCTCGGCCGCCGCTACCACCGGCGCTATGTCGGCGGTCCGGAGTCCGCCTGACGCATTGATTCCCGGGCGATTCTCTTGTAGAACATTTAGAGAACATCGATCCGGGGCAATCTCACCATGCGCGCTGCCGCCCGCCAGAAAGTTCAGTACGTCTGTCAGAATTGCGGCGCGGTCAGCCCCCGCTGGCAGGGCCGGTGCGACGATTGCGGCGAATGGAATTCGCTGGTCGAGGAATCCGGCTCGAGCGGCATCGGCGCCGGCCCGAAGCGCAGCCCCGGCAAGGGCCGGGTCATCACGCTCGAAGGCCTTGCCGGCTCGACCGCCGAGGCGCCACGCACCCGAACGGGCATCGCCGAATTCGATCGCGTGACCGGCGGCGGCTTCGTCCGCGGCTCGGCGCTCTTGGTCGGCGGCGATCCCGGCATCGG
>JAGRKY010000141.1 GCA_020442095.1 Bauldia sp. | reverse complement strand
TGCTGACGGTCGACGAGACCGAGGAGAATACCGGCAAGCTTCTTTCCGCGTTGGGCGCCAAGCCGCATGTCGCCTTCCGCACCCGCTCGGTCGAGGCGGTCCGCAGCCTCGTCGCCACCGGCGCAGGCGTCGCGCTGCTGCCCGATCTCGTCTATCGGCCGTGGTCCCTGGAAGGTGACCGGATCGAGTCCCGGGACGTTTCCGGCTCGCTGCCGGCCGTCCAGGTCGGCGTCGTCTGGCGTCGCGGGTCGCACCTGCCCGATACCGCGCGGGAGTTCATCAGCGTCGCCCAGACCCAACGCGTGACGCGCCAGCGCTAGGGTATCGGAAAGACCGATATCGACCTTCTGATAAATGAAATTGCGAAACCGACCATTAGCCGTGACGATCCGGGCAGAAGCGCGCCGCTGCGAGGGGTCGCGGCGCCCTGATCGGGAGAAGATTCATGAAATCCGCCCTGAAATCCTGCACTGCGCTTGCCGTGATAATGAGCTTTGCCGGCCAGGCCGTTGCCGCCGAGATGATGATGCAACTCGGCGACGGCGAAGGCCAAGTCGATATCGTTGCCTGGCCCGGCTATATCGAACGCGGCGAAACCGACGCGGCTTATGACTGGGTGACGGACTTCGAGAAGGAGACCGGCTGCAAGGTCAACGTCAAGACCGCCAACACGTCGGATGAGATGGTCGCCCTGATGAACGAGGGCGGCTTCGACCTGGTGACGGCTTCGGGCGACGCTTCGCTCCGGCTCGTCGCCGGCAAGCGCGTCCAGCCGATCAACGTCGATCTGATCCCGAGCTGGGGCACCGTCGACGAGCGCCTGCAGAATGCGCCCTGGCACACGGTCGATGGCACCCATTACGGCACCCCTTACCAGTGGGGTCCGAACGTTCTGATGTACAACACCGAGGTCTTCAAGGAGGCCCCGACGAGCTGGAACGTCGTCTTCGAGGAGATGGACCTCCCCGACGGCAAGTCCAATGTCGGCCGCGTCCAGGCCTATGACGGCCCGATCCATATCGCCGACGCCGCCAACTACCTGATGTTCAACAAGCCGGACCTCGGCATCAAGAGCCCCTACGAGCTCAACGAGGACCAGTACAAGGCCGCGCTCGATCTGCTGCGCGGGCAGCGCAAGCTCGTCTCGCGCTACTGGCACGATGCCTTCANNNGACGACTTCAAGAACGAGGGCGTCGTCGCATCGGGCTCCTGGCCGTTCCAGGTCAACCTTCTCGCCTCCGAGGGCCTGCCGATCGCCTCGACGATCCCGCAGGAAGGCGCAACCGGGTGGGCGGACACGACCATGATGCATGTCGATGCCGCGCATCCGAACTGCGCCTATATGTGGATGGAGCATTCGCTGTCGCCGAAGGTCCAGGGCGACCTCGCCGCATGGTTCGGCTCGGTCCCCTCCGTGCCGGCCGCCTGCAAGGGCAACGAGCTCCTCACCGACGAGGGCTGCGCGACCAACGGCTTCAACGACTTCGACAAGATCAAGTTCTGGCAGACGCCGGTGTCGAAGTGCGAAAGCCAGGGCGAGTGCGTGCCCTATTATCGTTGGGTGTCCGACTATATCGGCGTGATCGGCGGACGCTGATCGCCACGACCTCGGCCACACATCCCGTTCGCCGCGCCAGTCGCGGCGGACGGGCATATTCGAGCCCGCCATGACGGCCGCAGTTTCCTTTCAGGGCGTCTCGCGCCATTTCGGAACGGTGCGCGCGGTCGACCATGTCGACCTCGACATCGCCCCCGGTGAGTTCTTCGCCATGCTCGGCCCGTCGGGTTCGGGCAAGACGACCTGTCTGCGTCTGATCGCCGGCTTCGAGCAGCCGACCGCCGGCCATATCGAGATCTTCGGCGAGACCGCCGAGGGCGTCCCGCCCTATCGTCGCCACGTCAACACGGTCTTCCAGGACTACGCTCTCTTTCCCCATCTCAACGTCGCCGAGAACGTCGCCTATGGCCTGATGGTCCGCGGAGTCGGCAAGGCCGAACGCAGCAGGGCGGCGGAAGAGGCCCTCGAACTGGTTCGCCTGCCCGGCTACGGAGCCCGCCGCCCGGGCCAATTGTCCGGCGGCCAGCGGCAGCGCGTCGCGCTCGCCCGCGCCCTCGTCAACAAGCCCCGGGTGCTGCTCCTCGATGAGCCGCTCGGCGCGCTTGACCTCAAGCTCCGCGAGCAGATGCAGGAAGAGCTGCGGAGCCTGCAGAAGCAGCTCGCGGTGACCTTCGTCTTCGTCACCCACGATCAGGGCGAGGCCTTGTCGATGGCTGATCGGATCGCGGTCTTCGACCAGGGCAAGATCATGCAGCTCGGCACGCCGGAGGACGTCTATCGCCGGCCGCGGTCGCGTTTCGTCGCCGATTTCGTCGGCTCGTCGAATGTCCTGCCGCCGGATTTCGTCGCGAGGCTTTCCGGCAGGACGCAATGGGCGAGCCTCAGGCCCGAAGCGATCCGGGTCGAGCCTGGCGCCGGCGGCACGGTCACCGGCCTCGTCGTCGCGCGAAACTTCCTCGGCGCCGCGACCCGGCTCGCGATCGAAGTCGAGGGCCTGCGCCTCCATGCGGTCCTGCCAGCGACCGAGACGCCCCCCTCCGAGGGAGAGACGGTGTCGCTCGCCTGGAGCGAAGGCGACCTTCATCTGATGGAGGACGCGGGATGAGTATCGAGGCGGACGCGGTCCTGCCCGGTCGCGGCGGCATCTTCGGGCCGCTCTCCGACCTGTTGTGGCGGCGTCCGAAGCTGCTCCTCGCCCTGCTCCTCCTGCCGCCGGTGCTGTGGCTCGGCATCATCTATCTCGGCTCGCTCTTCGCGCTGCTCGCCCAGAGCTTCTTTTCGATCGACGAATTCTCGGGGCTCATCGACTACAACCTCACCCTCAAGACCTATGGCGAGCTCTTCCGGCCCTCCAACCTCGACATCATCGTCCGCTCGGTGACCATGGCCGCGGTCGTCACCGTCGCCGCAGCTATCGTCGGCTTCCCCATCGCCTATTACGCCGCCCGCTATGCGCGGGGACGGTGGAAGGCGCTGTTCTATCTCGCCGCCATGCTGCCGCTCTGGTCGAGCTACCTGGTCAAGGTCTATGCGTGGAAGCTGATCCTCGCCAAGGAAGGCATCCTCAACTGGGCCTTCGCCAAGCTGCACCTGACGTGGCTGCTCGAGCTCGTCCTCGCGATCCCGGTGATCGGCGGCAACTCCCTGTCGGTCAGCTACATCGGCACCTTCCTCGTCTTCCTCTATGTCTGGCTGCCCTTCATGATCCTGCCGACCCAGGCGGCGCTCGAGCGCGTCCCCGGCAGTCTCATCGAAGCCTCGTCCGATCTCGGCGCGGTGCCGCGCCAGACATTCCGCAACGTCATCCTGCCGCTGGCGCTGCCGGGCATCGTCGCCGGATCGATCTTCACCTTCTCGCTGACCCTCGGCGACTACATCATCCCGCAGATCGTTGGCTCGTCCCGGCTCTTCATCGGCCAGGCCGTCTATGCCCAGCAGGGCACGGCCGGCAACATCCCGCTGGCGGCCGCTTTCACTGTCGTCCCGATCGTCATCATGGGCTTCTACCTGTGGGGCGCGAAACGCCTTGGAGCCTTCGATGCGCTCTGACAAGGGACCACGCGCCTCTTTCGGGCTGAAGGTTGCGGCCGCCGCGGGGCTGCTCTTCCTCCACGTTCCGATCCTCCTGATCTTCGCCTATGCCTTCACCACCGAGGAGCGGAGCTACCAGTGGCCGCCGCCCGGTCTGACGCTGCAGTGGTTCGCGGTCACCTGGAACCGTCCCGACGTCTGGGCAGCGCTCGGGTTGTCGCTGGAGGTCGCGGCGATCTCGACGGCGATCGCGATCGTCCTCGGCTCGCTCTGCGCGGCGGCGGTCTCGGGTTCTCGCTTCTTCGGCCGCGAGACGATCTCGCTCCTCGTCATCCTGCCGATCGCGCTGCCCGGCATCATCACCGGCATCGCGCTCCGATCGGCCTTCAACCTCGCCGACATCCCCTTCTCCTTCTGGACGATCGTGCTCGGCCACGCGACCTTCTGTGTCGTCGTCGTCTACAACAACGCCGTCGCCCGTTTCCGGCGTACCTCCGGTTCGCTGATCGAGGCGTCGATGGATCTCGGCGCCGACGGCTTCCAGACGCTTCGCTACGTCATCCTGCCCAATATCGGCACCGCGCTGGTCGCCGGCGGCATGCTCGCCTTCGCGCTCTCCTTCGACGAGGTGATCGTCACGACCTTTACCGCCGGCCAGCAGCAGACCCTGCCGATCTGGATGCTGGAGGAGCTGGTCAGGCCGCGCCAGCGCCCGGTCACCAATGTCGTGGCGATGGTCGTCGTCCTCGTCACCCTCTTTCCCATCATCGCCGCCTATTACCTTACCCGCGACGGCGCCGAGATCGCCGGTCACGGGAAATAGAACCATCCCAGGGAGTTCCACATGGACACGCAGATGCTGATCGGTTCCCGTTTCGAGGCCGGCGAGGATGCGCCGGAGACGGTCCTCGATCCCAAGACCGGCGCGACAATCCTCGATCTGCCCGAAGCCTCCGGTGCCCAGATCGATGCTGCGGTCGCCGCGGCGGAGAAGGCATTCGCCACCTGGTCGCGGACGACGCCGGCGGAGCGGTCGGGATATCTCCTCAAGATCGCCGAGCGCATCGAGGCAGAGGCCGCGAGCTTCGCCGCGCTCGAGGCGTTGAACTGCGGCAAGCCGATCAACGCGGTGATCAATGACGAGATCCCGGCGATCGTCGACTGCTATCGCTTCTTCGCCGGCGCCGTACGCTGCGTGCCGGGCAACGCCGCCGGCGAATATCTTGCCGGCTTCACCTCGATGATCCGCCGCGATCCGATCGGCATCGTCGCGTCCATCGCGCCGTGGAACTACCCGCTGATGATGATGGCCTGGAAGCTTGCCCCGGCGATCGGCGGCGGCAACACGGTCGTCTTCAAGCCGTCCGAGCAGACGCCGCTGACCGCGCTCAAGCTTGCGACGATTCTCGCCGACGTCCTGCCGGAAGGCGTGGTCAATGTCGTGCTCGGCCGGGGCGAGACCGTCGGCAACGCCCTGATCAACCATCCGCGCGTCGACATGATCTCGATCACGGGTGATGTCGCGACCGGCAAGAAAGTGCTGCAGGCGGCCGCCAAGTCGGTGAAGCGCACCCATCTCGAGCTCGGCGGCAAGGCCCCGGTCATCGTCTTCGACGACGCCGACATCGATGCGGTGGTCAGCGGCCTGCGCGCCTTCGGCTACTACAATGCCGGGCAGGACTGCACCGCCGCCTGCCGGATCTATGCGGGAGACAAGGTCTACGAGAAGCTCGTCGCCGACCTCACCGCCGCCGTCTCGGGGATCGTCTATGCCGATGCCGACGACACCCGGAACGAGATCGGCCCGCTGATATCGAGCCGTCAGCGCAACCGTGTATCGAGCTTCGTCGAGCGTGCCGCGGAGCTCAACCACATCGAGATCACCACCGGCGGCAAGCCGGTCGAGGGCAACGGCTTCTTCTACCAGCCGACCGTCGTCGCCGGCGCGCTCCAGACCGACGAGATCGTCCGCCGCGAGGTCTTCGGCCCCGTCGTCTCGGTCACCCGCTTCACCGAGGTCGAGGAAGCGATCGCCTGGGCAAACGACTCCGACTACGGACTGGCCTCCTCGGTCTGGACCGGAGACGTATCACGGGCGATGGCGACCGCCGCGCGACTCCAGTACGGCTGCACCTGGATCAACACCCACTTCATGCTGGTCAACGAGATGCCCCATGGCGGGCTGAAGAAGTCCGGCTACGGCAAGGACATGTCGCTCTACGCGCTGGAGGACTACACCGCGGTCCGCCACGTCATGGTGAAGCACGGCTGACGGCAGCCCGACCGGGCCGGATCGCGGACACGGATGTCACGTGCTCCAGGGGAGCCGCAGTTGTCGGGACGTAGGTGACAAGCCGCGAAGAGGCGGCTAATATTTCCGCTTGCGGGAACGGACCTTGCGCTTCATAGCGCCGGGCGCGCTTTTGCGCTCGGTCTTTTGTTCGATATGAGGTGTTTGGCAACGTGTCCACCGGTATGAATTCCGAAGACATTCGAATTGGCGTGCTTTTCTCGACGACCGGGACGACCGCTGTTGTCGAACGCACCGAGCGCAATGCCGTCGAGATGGCGATCGCGGAGATCAATGCTAGCGGTGGCGCCGGCGGGCGCCGCATCATCGCGTCCTATGACGATCCCGCCTCGGAGCCGCGACGCTATCGCGCCCAGGCGCTGCAGATGATGGAGCAGGAGGGCGTCCGGATATTCTTCGGCTGCTACATGTCCTCGACGCGAAAGGCGCTGTTGCCGGTCATCGAGGAAAACCAGGCGCTGCTTTTCTATCCGACGCTTTATGAAGGATTCGAGTTCTCCGCCAGCTGCTACTATGGCGGCGCCGCGCCGAACCAGAACAGTATCGGCCTCGCGCAATACCTGATGGAGAATTTCGGCGAGACCTTCTACCTCGTCGGCTCCAACTACGTCTTCCCTTACGAATCCAACCGCATCATGCGCGACTTCGTCGTCTCGAGCGGCGGCCGCGTGCTGCAGGAACGCTATGTGCCGCTGGCGGCGACCGAGCAGGACATCGCCAAGATCATCGAGGAGATCGGTCGGGAGCGGCCGGCCGCGATCCTCTCGACGATCGTCGGAGACACGACAACCCTGTTCTACAGGGCGTATCGCGAGGCGGGCTTCGATTCGTCCAGGATGCCGATCGGGAGCCTGACGACGGGCGAGCCCGAAGTCGCCGCCATGGGCGCCGAAGCAGCCGCCGGGCACATAACCTCGGCGCCCTATTTCGACACCATCGACAGCCTTGAGAACCGTCGCTTCGTCACGAATTACCGGGAGCGTTTCGGCGCCGATTCACCGATCTCGGCTTGCACCGAAGCCGCCTATTCCCAGGTTCACCTCTTCGCCGAGGCGGTCGAAAGGGCGGGTTCGGTGCGGATCGACGACCTTCGCCAGGCGCTGCCGGGATGTTCGTTCAACGCGCCGCAGGGCCAGGTCACCATCGACGCCGACAACCACCATACCTATCTGTCGCCGCGGATCGGTAGGGTCAGGGCGGATGGTCACTTTGAAATCGTCGCGTCTAGCCGCGCACCGGTCAAACCGGATCCGTATCTGATCACGCCGCTGACGACGGACTGGGGAAGCAAGGTTGCGGCAGGTTGATCGTCCACGCGCGACGGCCGGGGGATGTCTGGTGCGATGACCGGGTTCCTTCTCAAGGACCTGCGTGACCTGTCGGTGATGGTCATTCATGCGCCGGACCGCGATGGTTCCGCGCTGGTCGAACACCTGCGTCGCATCGGTTGCCGGGTGGAGGCGCATTGGCCACCCCCGGAAGACATCCCGGCCGTCGTCGACATCCTTTTCGTCGCCATCGACCGCGATATCCATCGCAAGGTCAAGAACCTGCTCCGTCGCGCCAATGACGGACCGGCGGTGATCGCGGTCGTCGACTATGAGAATCCCGCGACGCTGCAGCTCGTGCTCGAGACCGAGTCGCTCTCGGTCATCGGCAAGCCGATCCGGCCGTTCGGATTGCTCGCCAACCTTGTGATGGCGCGGAATGTCTGGCTTCAGCGCCAGGGCCTTCGTCGCCAGATCACCAAGCTCGAGCAGAAGCTCGCCGGGCAACAGAAGGTCGCCAAGGCCAAATCCATCCTCATGGAAACCCAGGGCCTGCCGGAACGCGCCGCCTATGAATCGATACGCGCCCAGGCGATGGCGAAGCGGACGACGATGGTCGAAATCGCCAATGCCATCATCAATGCAAATGACCTCTTGAGTTTCCGCCCGAACCGTGAATAGATATTTGGGTGCCGGAGACAACGATGTTGACGGCATTGGGCAATGATCGCCCGCTCGGCTCGGCTTTCGCCGGCGGGCGGGTTTTTTTGTGACCGGATCGATGTTGATCCGATAGCCGACACGGCGCGCCGACACTGGGGCGCCGGCGCTGCAGCCCGCTCCGCGACAGGCCGCGGGCTGACAGTTCGGTCGTGCTCTGGTCACCGGCGAAGTCGCCGAAAAGGCATACCGCGCGCCACGGCACGTTGCTCGTGAGCGTTAGGGCTGCCGTGCGCTGAAAACTCCCGAACAAGCAACTGGACGCGCGCAACCGCACAGCGGAAGCGAGGCCAGCCGGGAGTACGGACAGCCACAAAACGCAACCTGCAAGTCTGTTCCCGCGAGAACATGAATGTCGCCTCGGCGACCCTGTCATCAAACCCACGGATCCAGAACTGGAGTTACGGTCATGACCATTTCCCGCCGCCGCTTTATCCAATCCTCCGCCCTGCTCGGGGCCGGGGCGCTGGCCGCCCCCTATCATTTCGTGCGCAGCGCAAAGGCCGCCGATGCGGTCGAGGTCGGTGTCCTGTTTTCGCTGACCGGCGGCCTGTCGATCATCGAGAAGTCCCTCGCCGACGCGACCTTGATGGCAATCGACGAAATCAATGCCTCCGGCGGCGTGCTGGACGGCCAGATGATCAAGCCGATCGTCGAGGACGGCGCCTCGGACCCGAAGACCTACAACGAGAAGGCGTCCAAGCTGGTGATCAGCGACAAGGTGCCGACCGTCTTCGGCTCCTACACCTCGGCCAGCCGCAAGGCGGTGCTGCCGGTCTTCGAGAAGCGGCACAACCTCTATTTCTACCCGACCTATTACGAAGGCTTCGAGTGCTCGAAGAACGTCGTCTATACCGGCGCCGTCCCGAACCAGCAGCTTTCGAACTTCATCCCCTGGATCGTCAAGAACCTCGGCAAGAAGAAGTTCTTCATCGTCGGCTCCAACTACATCTATCCCCGCGAGATGGCCAAGGTCTGCAAGATCCTGATCGAGCAGAACGGCGCCGAGTGGGTGGCCGACGAGTACCTCGAGCTCGGTCATTCCGAGTGGGGCGCGATGGTCAAGAAGATCAAGGATTCGGGCTGCGACGTGGTGCTTTCCAACGTCGTCGGCGACTCGGTCGTCGCCTTCTACCGCGAGTTCAAGAACCAGGGCCTCAGCCACGACAAGCTGCCGATCTGCGCGACCGTTACCTCGGAGATCGAGATCGCCGCCATGGGCGCCGAATTCGCAGTCGGCAGCTACACGTCCTTCCCCTATTTCCAGGCGATCGACACCGACATCAATCAGAAGTTCATCGAGCGCTACCGCAAGTACGTGAACGACCCGAAGGCGGTCACCCATCACGCGCTGGAGAGCAGCTACTTCCAGGTCTACCTGTTCAAGC
>JAGRKY010000140.1 GCA_020442095.1 Bauldia sp. | reverse complement strand
TCGACGGCTATCGCTGGCACGCCGCCGCCGAGCCCTATCTCCGGGCGATCACGACAAGCTTTGGCGGCATCCCGGTCATCCTGCCGTCGCTCGCGGACACGATCGCTGCCGACGCGGCTCTCGATCGCGTCGACGGTCTGCTGCTGACCGGTAGCCGGAGCAACGTCCATCCCGAGCGCTATGGCCAGGCCGCGGACCCGGCCTCGGAGCCCTATGACACCGCGCGCGATGCCATGAGCTTCGCGCTGATCGCGTCGGCGCTCCGCAAGGGTGTGCCGCTCTTCGCCATTTGCCGCGGCCTGCAGGAGCTCAATGTCGCGCTCGGCGGAACACTGATTTCCGAGCTCCAGGAGGTTGAAGGCAGGGACGACCATCGCGCGCCGGTGTCCGACGTCCAGGCCGAACGTTTCGCGATCCGCCAGGAAGTTACGATCGCTGCGGACAGCGACCTCGCCGATGTCCTCGGCGCAGGGACGATCCGCGTCAACTCGCTCCACCGCCAGGCGATCGGCGAACTTGCTTCCGGGCTGGCGATCGAAGCCACGGCGCCGGATGGCACGATCGAAGCCGTGAGTGTCGTCGGCGCGCCCGGTTTCGCCATCGGCGTCCAGTGGCACCCGGAATACTGGGTGGCGAGCGACAAGCCCTCGGCCCGCCTTTTCGAAGCCTTCGGCAAGGCGGCGCGGGACCATATGGCCCGGCGACAGGGCGCTCGCGAAGCCGCGGAGTGATCAGCCCGCGAACTGGGTCGACAACGCGCCGCCAAGCAGGAGAAGCCCGAGCAGCAGCACTGCCAGGGCGCCGGCGATCTCGATCACCCGGAGCACGCGGTGCCCGGTCTCCGATTCGCCGCCGGCGAACCGCGCCGCCAGCCCCTTGGCCGATACCGCCAGCGTCGCCAGCGCCGCGACAGTGATCCCGGTGCCGACCGCCATCACGAAGGTCGCCGCGACCCCGGCGTAGAACAGCCCCTGGGAAAGCGCGAAGACCAGGATGATGATGGCGCCGGAACAGGGCCGGATGCCGACCCCGAGAATTGCCGACCACGCCCTGACCAGCGGATTGCCGGACGTCGCAGGAGCAGTCCGGGCGATCGGATGGCCATGGCAATGGGCATGACCGTGATGATCATCGTGCCCGTGATCATGGTGGTCATGGTCGTGACTGTGATGGTCATGGCTGTGGTCGTGATCGTGGTGAGCATGCTCGGCATGCGGCCCGTCGGCGACGGGGACGTGGTGGTGGTGATGATGGTGATGGCCGCCACCAACGGTCTTCGACCATAAGAGCCATGCGCCAACCGCCGCCACCAGCGCGTAGCTGCCGATCTCCAGCCAGTCCGTCGCCGCGGTCATTGTCTGCGCGGTGACGTTGAGGATCGCCGCGGCGATCCCGACAACGACCACGGCCGTCACCGCCTGGACGAAGGCCGCGGCAAAGGCGATCGCGATGCCGCGACGCACCGTCTCCCCCGACGCGACGATGTAGGAGCTGATCACGACCTTGCCATGGCCGGGGCCGGCGGCGTGGAAGATGCCATAGAAGAAGCTGAGCCCGAGCAGCGCCCACACAGCCGCGCCGCTGTCCTTGAAGCTCGAAAGCGACGCGGTCAGGCTCTGGTAGAATTCGCGCTGGCGCTGGGCGATCCAGAAGAAGACCGGACCGAGCGGACCGCCGAAGGCGCTTCCCCCGCCATCCGGTGTCGCGATCCCGAAGGGAGACTGGGCGGCGAGGGCACCGCCGGCGACAAGACAGGCGCCGATCGCGACGGCGGCCGAAACGACCAGTCTCTTGCGCGTCAGTTGCACGATATCTGGATAAGGCTGGCGAGACCCGCCGCGGCGTCCTGCAGCGCAGGGGGCAGATCACGCTGGTCCGCGGGAATGGCGCCGAGGATCGTCATGGTTTGGGCGTCGAGTTCCTTCGGTGGCTGATAGGCGGCGTCGCAGCCGGTCGGCGCGTCGACGAGGGTCACGGGCGCATCTTCCATGAAGGTGAAGGCAACGAAATATTCGGGATCGAAGACCTCGAGCGTCGTCGCCTTGCCGGCTGCCACCGGCTTCTTGAGGGGCAAGGTGTAGAAGAGAGTCAGCCGGCCGCTGTAGAACTGAAGGAAATATTCCGTCGGCGGCGAGAAGCCGACCGACTTGTCGTCCACGGTCAGGTAGGTGAAGAAGTCATAGTCCTTGAGGGAATCGACGTTCACCTGGGCGAGCGGCGCCAGTTCGTCGTCGCTCAGCTCGCCGTCGTCGTTGGCATCGAGTCCCTGGATGGCGAAGGCGGTAAATGCCTCGTCGAACTGCCAGATGTTGCGGATCGCCGAAATCTCGCCGGCGGGGTCGAAGACGACCTCGGCCCTTGCGTCGACCAGGACATGCGGATGCGCGCCCGCGCCAGTCGCGCTGGCGAGAAGAGCCGAACCGACAATCGCAGCTTTGATGAATCGCATCCGATTGGTCCCCGTGCCTTGAGACTGAAAGACTGCGGCTTTATCGAGGCGCGGGAGACGGCTGCCACCGCGCCCGTTTGTCTCAGTTGGCCGCCTGCATACGGGCTTCCGCGTCCGCGAGCGCTTCCTCGATCTCGACCAGCCACGCGACATCTTCCCCCCGCCCCTCCCGTGCCTCGCGGATGAGCCGGAGGTTACGGGCGGTGGTTGCCGGTTCCCACGGCTCGCGCACCAGCGAAAGCGCATGTGCCGCCGAGTCCTCGGCCCCCTCCTCGTCCCGCGCCAGGACCGCGAGCTCCAGCAGCGTCGCGTGGTCCCAGTAGTCACCGGCCTCGCCGTCGTCGCGATTGGCGCGCTGGGAGGCGGCGTAGCGAACCACCGGCAGCAGGTCGTTCTGGGCCGGGTCGGGCTTGTCCTGCAGCTCCATCAGCGTGACCGCGTTGATACCGGGATAGGCATCGCGCCAGTCCGCCTCGAACCCCGCCCGATAGGTCTCGATCGCCCGCTTCAGGTAGCCCCGCGCCTGGATGCGCTGGCCATCTGTCTTCGCCTTTTCCCAGAGGTCCTTGTAGACGCGGCCGAGCAATCCGTTGGTCTCGCTGTTCGGGCCGAATTCCCTGATCACGTCGACGAGGACCTGTTCCGCCTCGTCGGAGCGACCGATGCGGTTCAGCGCGAAGCCGAGCTGCTCGCGCACCATTCGCGCATGCTGCAATTCCTTCGGCATGCGGGCATGGAGATCGATCATTCCCTGCCAGCCGTCCCGCGTTCCCACCGCCCGGAAGGAAAGCAGGAGGTCGATGATGATGCCGGCCTCGACGTTGCGGAGATCCGCAAGCCGCGGATCCTCGGCGACCGCCTTGACCGCCTCGACGCCCTTCTTGCGCGCGGCGGTGAGAGCCGTCCGGTATTCCTTGGCGATCTCGACCCGGTCGCGGAAGATATCCGTCTTGGCGTGGTCCACCTCGATACGGGGCATGCCATCGATCATCTGGAACAGCGGGCTGTCGTCGTGGGAATTTTCGTTGGCGGTCCTCAGCCGCTGCGCGATCAGACGGCTGTCCGCCTCAGCATCGACGACCCCGCCGCCCGCATCGAGGCGATAGGGAACGCCGCGCTGCTGCGCGATATCGAATGGCAGCGCGGTATTGTCGGCGAAGATGATCAGCGTGCTGCGCGGCCTCAGCGCATGGCGGATGCCAAGCTCGTAATAGACGTTGGGATTGGCGCCGGTGACGTCCGCCACGGCGTAGTCGCACAGCATCAGCCGCTCGAACATCGGCTTGTGGATGGTGCCGCCGATCTCCTCCTGGTCGGCACGGATCGGCTCCATCCCCGCCGCCTCGACGCCCGGCGCGATGATCTGGTTGTAGACGGCGTCGAAGTCGATGATCCGCCCGGTCCCTTCCGGTTTCCGGCCGAATGGCATCAGCACGAAACAGAGCGGCTTCATCGCCTCGATCCCCTGTCGCCGGACTAGCCCGACCCAAGCACCTTCCGCCCCAGCGCGATCAGGGCCCGGTCCCGCCCCGGCGGACCGATGAGCGACAGGCCATAGGGCGCCCCGTCGACTGTCGCAACCGGGAGCGAAATCTGCGGCAGCCCGGCGAGGCCCGCCGTGCACAGCATCGACAGCGCCCGCGCCCGGAAGCCTTCCAGATCCGCTTCGGTCGACCGGACAAGCGGAGCGATGGTCGGCAGGGTCGGCCAGACGAGGAACCCGTCGTCGCCGAGCAGATCGAGCATGCGATCGCGGATGCTCCCCCTCTCCGCGCAGGCAACGCTGTAGTCCGAATCCGAAACCCGGCGCGCGGCTTCGAAGCGCCCGCGGACGGCATCCATGAGCTTCGGCTTGCGCTCGTCGATCCACTGGCCATGGTTCCGCCAGGCCTCATAGCCCTGGATGGTGCGGAAGACGCGCTGCCACTCGGTCAGTCCCTCGCGGGCAAGCGTCGGCGTCGCCGGCTCTCCGTAGATCACGGCGAGCTTGTCAATGAACGGCTGGACCGCGGGCATGGCGGCCGGATTCATCACGCAGGCGAGAATATCCTCCGGGACCATCATCCGGGACAGTTCGGGTCCCGCTGCGTCGTCGCCGAGCATCACGGCCCCGACCCGGTCATAGAGGTCGATATCCCGGGTGAACCAGCCGACGGTATCGAGGCTCTCGGCAAGCGGCATGACCCTGTCGGCCGCGATCCGCCCGAAGGTCGTCCTTAGCCCGACAATGCCGCAGAACGACGCCGGCGCACGGACCGAGCCGCCGGTGTCGCTGCCGAGCGCGATATCGACAAGGCCCGCCGCGACCGCTGATGCCGAGCCCGAGGAAGAGCCGCCGGGAACGCGGTCGGGCGCCGCCGGATTGATCGGCGTGCCGTAATGGGTGTTGGTGCCGTCGAG
The DNA here is from genome assembly GCA_020442095.1 of Bauldia sp. The sequence goes on along the minus strand of JAGRKY010000140.1, from coordinate 1,738 downwards.
AGAAAAGGCCAGTTCGGCGGTATGCGTCTTGCCGACGAAGCGGGCGCCGGCATCAAGCAGAGTCTTGACCGCGGACGCGTGCTCGGTCGCGACACCGCCTTCCGCGCGACGTTCCGGATTTCCGCACCCGGTCGGATAGCCGGCGACGTCGAAGATGTCCTTGACCGCGAGGGTCAGCCCGGCGAGCGGCCCGGCTTCGGCATTCGCCACCGGGGTATCGTCATAGTCGACAAAGGCATTCACCGGATCGGAAGAAATAAGCATGACAGGAACCTGTTGGTTGGAATTCAGGCGGCGACCGCTTCGCCGTCGCATCGGGGATCGGACGCCCCCATCAGCCGGCCATCGGCCCGCCGGATGATCATCCCGGCATGACCCATGCCGTCGGAATAGGGCACATCGAGGACATTCACCATATGCCCCGCGCGTTCGAGCGAGGTGAGAAGATCGGGATCGAAACGGTTCTCGACCTCGACTCCGGCGGTTCCCTCGCCCCAGGTCCGCCCCCACCGCCAGCGCGGCGCCGCGATCGCATCGCCCGGCTCCATGCCGAAGCGGGCGTAGCGAGTGAAGATTGCCGACTGGAATTGCGGCTGGCCGTCGCCGCCCATGGAGCCGTAGACCATGTTGCGGCCGTCCTTGAACCGGGCGAAGGCCGGATTGAGCGTATGGAAAGGCTTGCGGCCGGGATGGAGCGGGTTGGCCGCGCGCGGATCCAGCGAGAAGCTGATGCCGCGGTTCTGCCAGACGATCCCGGTCCCTGGCAGCACGATACCGGAGCCGAATTCCCAGTAGAGGGACTGGATGAACGAAACGGCGAGCCCGTTGCCGTCGATCGCCCCCATCCAGATCGTGTCGCCGTCGCCGTTGCCGGCGGGCCACGCCGCGGCACGCTTCATGTCGATGCGGGATGCCGCTTCGTCGAGCCACCCGGCTTCGAGATAACGCGCGATCTCCCCGGCATGATCGGGATCGCGTATCTCGCGGTCACGGACCTCGAATGCCCGCTTGGCGGCCTCGATCAGCCCGTGGATATGCTCGAAGCTCTCGCCCCTCTGCACGCCCAGCCGGTCGAAGATCGCAAGGATGATCAGGGACGCCAGCCCTTGCGTCGGCGGCGGGGTGTTGAACAGCGTCGCATCGGCGAGCGGAACCGAGAGCGGACCGGTGAGGCGCGCTTCCTGGCGCCTCAGATCCTCGCGGGTGACATAGGACCCCGCCTCTTCGAGATCGACGGCGATCTCGGCCGCGACATCGCCCCGATAGAAATCGGCAAAACCCGCCCGCGCGAGGTGATCGAGCGTGTCGGCAAGCCGCTCCTGGACGAAAAGCGCGCCGATCTCGGGCGGCTTGCCATCTTCCATGAAATGGTCGGCAAAGCCCGGAACGGAGGTCAGCGACGAGCGGTCGTTGGCGATGCAGCTGACAAAGGAACGGGTGACCGGGCTTCCCTCCTTCGCCTGGCGGATCGCCGCCTCGAGCAGCTCGCCGCGCGGGATCCGGCCGCCAAGCGCCGTCGCCACCTCGCTGGCGAGCAGCCATCCCGAAACCGCGCCCGCGACCGTCAGCGCCGCTTCGGCGCCCCGGTGCGGAATCTCGTCATGGCCCTGCTTCTGGTACCGCTCGATCGTCGCAAGGGTCCCGGAGCGGCCGCAGGCGTCGATCGCCCGCGGCGGCTTGCCGGGTTCGGCGATCAGGAAGAAGGCATCGCCACCGATGCCGTTCATGTGCGGATAGA
>JAGRKY010000139.1 GCA_020442095.1 Bauldia sp. | reverse complement strand
GCATGGACCCTCTTCCCATCCCGACAGTCGGCTCAGCACCAATAACGGTCAACAACTTTGCTGTTGTAAATTCAACAGAATATTACAACTTCAACGTAGACTCGACATTTATCGCCACTCCTGACATCAAGTCTTGGTCTCACCTCAAATATACCGCCCCCTACAATAACGGCATCGGCGAAACAGACCAGGTCTGGAAAGCGGATTCCGGTGACAGCTATTCGCTCCTGGACCTGATCGCCATCCTTGTCACCCCGTCGGGGACTGACCCCACCAAGACGGCTTTCACGGAACAGGACTTCAACCAGTTCTTCTTCGAATTCAACGACAGGATTCACGGCTCCGAAGAAGACGACATGCTGTGCGGCTGGGCCGGCAACGACAGGATGTGGGGAGGCGACGGCAACAACAAATTCTATTTCGGCCAAGGGATGGACAAAGACAAGATTATGGACTTCTCGAAAGCCAACGACGATCTCTACATCGACGAGGATTTCGCCAGCACCTTCAAGCAACTCAGAAAGAAGGCGACATACAATACCAAAAAGGACTTCACCAAGATCAAAGATGGTGGAGACGTGCTGAAGGTCTACGGAATCGACACCCAGAAAGAGCTCAAGTCGGTGGTCCATTTCGACGACTTCACGGACTTTGCCTGAGCGCCCGCGGCGACCGGGAACGAAACGTCGAGCCTGCCTGGAATGGCGGCTGCCCCCAAATCAAAAGAGGCCGCGCGGTTACCCGTCACGGCCTCCCCGATCGGTTTCCGCCGAACGTCAGGCGAAGACTTCGATATGGATGTCGTCGACGTCCAGTCGCTCGGCTTGCGGTTGCTTTTCTTGCCGATGATCGCGTTGTCCTTGCCCCCGGCAGAGGCTGGCCCTTCACCGTATGGTCTGCGGTGACCTTGTCGTTCCTTTCTTCGTCCCGCGGATCGTGACGCCGGGATTGGCCGGGTCGGGACCGGTGAAGGCCAGACGGAGAGAGAAGTCCTGATTGTCGAGTCGTCGGCGAAGGCACGCCCCCCCCCCCGCGCCACGGTCCAAGGTGGCTATGGACCACCCCGCAGGCCGGAGAGAACGAGGAAACGCCGCGCTGAAGCAAGCCTCGCAAATTCGGCGCATGTCATAGTGCGACAAGCTGTCAGGTGTGATTTGATGTTGCCACCGAGGCCATCGGCCTCAGGCCAAGGAGGCATCCGGATTCCCGAGCGGCGGGATTCGGTAAACGAGGAGAACGACTATGGCGAAGTTTTTTGCATTCGAAGCTGCGGACACGGTCGGTAGCGAGGATCTGATCCCGTATAATCCGGGTTTCGCATCGCCGGTAGGTTCGAGTTATTCGTTCTGGTTCGTAGATAACCCGGTACCGACGGAGTATTATGTCTTCAATTCAGACTCTCCGCTCACGGGGCCGGTCTTCCCGGGCAGCATCACTTCATGGGCGAGATTCGAGTCATTCCAGCCCTTCAGCCCGACCAACATCGGTGCCGGCGATGTGAAGGAAGCCTGGAAAGCGGATTCCGGCGACACCTACAGCACGAATGATCTGCTCACCATGATCTACAAGCCGGATCCCGCCACTCCCGGCTTTACCGGCTTCACATATCAGGATCTGGAACAGTTCTGGTTTGGCGCCAACGACAGGATTCACGGCTCCGAAGAAGGCGACATGCTGTGCGGTTGGGCCGGCAATGACAAGATGTGGGGCAACGGAGGCAACAACAAATTCTATTTCGGCCAAGGGATGGACAAAGACAAAATAATGGACTTCTCGAAGGCCAACGACGACCTGTACCTCGACGAGGACTTCGCCAGCACTTTCAAGCAACTCAAGAAGATGGTGACATACAACGTAAACAAGAACATCACCAAGATCAAAGACGGTGGAGACGTGTTGAAGGTCTACGGAATCGACACCCAGAAAGAGCTCAAGTCGGTGGTCCATTTCGACGACTTCACGGACTTTGCCTGAGCGCCCGCGGTCGACCGGGAAACGAAACGTCTAGCCTGATGAAAGGCCGGCTGCCCCCAAATGAAGAGAGGCCGTGCGGTTGCCCGTCACGGCCTCCCGGATTTTTCTCCGCCGATCGTCAGGCGTAGACTTCGATATGGATGTCGTCGACGCTTGCCGGGATGTCGCCCTTGAACTGGGCGAACTTGACGTTGTTGTAATAAAGCTTGCTGCCCTTCAGCGTGACGTGGGTGTCCGTGTCCGGCAGTTCGCCGACGTCGAGATCGGAAAACCTGCTCTGCTTCAGGCAGATCGTGTCGTCGTCGATGTCGAAGCCGAATATCTTGTCCCAGTGCTTCTTCGCGCTGTTCTTCGTCATCTTGAAGTCGAACAGGTAGCAGTCCTCGCCGTCGCCGCCGAAGAGCTTGTCCTTGTCCTTGCCGCCGAGCAGGTCGTCGCCGTCATTGCCGCCGTAGAGCTTGTCCTTGCCCTTGCCGCCGTCGAGGTAGTCGTAACCGTCGCCGCCGCGCAGCTTGTCGTTGCCGTTTTTGCCGTAGATCGTGTCGTCGAAATCGGTCGCCTTTCCCTCGCCCTTCGGCGCATGCGTGGCGTCGATCTTGTCGTTCTTCTTGGTTCCCGGGATGGTGTTGCCCTCGTCGCTGAACAGGGCGAGGAAGGCAATGTCGTAGTCGCCGGAATTTTCGTCCCAGTCGCTGTTGAAGTCGGCCGACCTGCCGGCACCGAACCTGAGATCCGCCAGGAACCCGTCGGCATAAAGATCGTCGTTGTAGCCGATCAGAATCAAGTCGTCCGGCGTGCCGCGGGTGACATAGCCGTCGAAGATGATCGCATAGGTCTCGCCGGCGACCAGGTCGAGTCCCCTGAGGTCGACACGGACGGTATGCAGGCCGACGTCGGAATCGAAGGGTTCCGTCAGGCTCACCTCTTTCAGCACCGTGCCCGGCTGGAACTCGCCGCCGCCGAGAGGCTTCACCGTGGTGACAAGCAGGTTATATTCGTTTGAACCGGGTCCCCCGGCGTCGGCGAGGAATTCGATCCACTGCAGATGGTCGCCGGCGGCGACGAAGGTCTGGGCCGTGTAGTTATAGACCTCTAAACTGGCTGGATCGCCGATAGCGCCATCGTCGTATTCACTCGTAATATTTCCAATTGTTCCGGCCATATCTGTCTCTTCGGTTCGGGGACCTGGAAATCTCCGGCTGGCGAACGCATCGTATTCGGCCGGCCGGAATGGCGATGCCAGACTCGTGCAATTTTCGTGCGCTTCCGGCAAGCGAAAATCCCTGGACATGGACGGAAGAATTGGCTGATTGAAAAAAATTGCTCCCGCGCGTCGGAAACCAGCGCGGAACGCAAGCTGGTCACCCGCCCTGCCAGAGGGTCAAGACCCTGATTTCGCTGAAGATTTGGATGGTGGGCGGTACTGGGATT
>JAGRKY010000138.1 GCA_020442095.1 Bauldia sp. | reverse complement strand
TAGGCGATGCCGCTGCCGTCGCGATGGTTGTCATAGAGGCTTTTCAGGCCATTCTCGGCGACATAGGCGTAGCGCTCCGGCGTGATGGTCATGTCCTGGCGCGGCGAGACCTGCACGGAGTCGCTGACATCGAGGGATTCGTTCGCATAGGCGAGATAGCTCATCGTCGGCATCAGCACCGCCAGAGGCGCGGCGTCCCCCTCCGCCTTTGGCGGACAGACGAAGAATGGCAGATGCTCCTCGTCCTCGCCGGTGCGCAGGCGAAGCGCATAGACGCCCGAGCGGAGATCGGCGGGGACGGCGAATTCATGGCTCACCGGCCAGCCGACATCGGCGACGTCGTCGTCATGGAAATGGATGGCGTCATGCGTCTCGGGCAGCGGCGTCGTCGAATTGGTCGCTCCCGGCCAGCCGGGGCCGGTCATCAGCCGCGACGGCCGGTTCACGGTGCGGCCGTCGGCGCCGCCGCAAACCCCCGCGATCGTCGCCTCGCCCGCATGCTGGAAGAAATCCCACGCCGCGAGCGTCGCCCCGTCCGGGCCAACGATCCGGGGCCGCGCGATCTTGCCGTTGAAGACCTCGCGCGGGTGCGGCCCGTCCGGCGTCTCCTCGAGCCTGCCGGCCGCGAAGACCAGCCGCCCGTCGCCGGCGGCGATCGGTGCCGCGAGCGTCACTTCGCCGCCGTCGGGATTCACGGATTCCGGCAGCCAGATTCCGGGCTCGACGCTCAGTGCCACCGTCCCGGCCGAGCGCGAGACCGTGACCGTCGCGCGATACCATTGTTTGGGCGCGAGGGCGCGCGAGGACCGCAGCATGGTCCCCTCCCCGTCGGCCTCAAGATGACCGTCGGCGCCGAGGAACAGCCCGAAAGCCGAAGCGTCGCCGGAGGCCCAGACCATGATCCCCTGCCGGGCGGGCCCGGGCAGGGTCGACCAGATCCAGGCATCGATCGAGAAATCGCCCCCGGGCATCGCCTGGGCGACAAGGCCATAGGAGCCCTTGCGGATCGTGCGCGGCGCCCCCGGATGGGGGCCGTCGAGCGCGCTCTCGATCTCCGCTTCCCGGAAGCCCGGTCCATGTGGATTCTCGTCGCCGTGGATGAGCCGCACCAGTTGCGCCTCATAGCTCGGCGCGACGCTGTGGACATGGAAGGTCATCGTCTCGCCGGGTCGCACCGACCATCGATCACTGTAGCCCGTCAGTTTCATGGTCACGGTTCTCCGAGGATCAACTGCCGCGCATCGGGATGCGCGCGGCGATCATAACGTCTCCCGGCACATCCGGATGGTCACGCCTTCGGCCGGCACCACCGGCAGGACCTGCTTCGTCGTCTCGAAGCCTTCGCCGTCGATCCGGCTCAGCAACCCTACCGCCGCGGCTTCGCCAAGCGCATAGGCCGGTGAACGCATGCTCGATATCAACGGTCCGGAGAACTGGCGAAACGGGAAAGCGTTGAAGCCGGTGACCATCAGGTCGTCGGGAACCACGAGCCCTCGCTGCATGGCCGCATGGATCGCGGCGATACCGATCTGGTCGTTGGCTCCGACCACCGCATCCGGCACGCCGCGGCGCTCGAAGGCGGCGAGGATGGTTGCGATGCTGCCCTGGAAATCGGCTTCGTTGCATCCGATCCGCATTACCTTCGCGCGCCTGCGCGCCGCGGCGCGCACGCCCGCCTCGCGGCGCTCCACTGCCGGCCAGAGGTGATCCGGCGCGGCAAAGAACAGCGTGCGGGCCCCCGCCGCGATCACCTGCTCGGTGATCATCCGCGCGCCCGTCTCGTCGTCCTGGATGAAACAGCATGTGTCGGCGAGGCCGGCCATGTCGTCCTGGATGATCGCCAGCGGATGGTGCAGCCGCTCGAGGAGCCGGTAGACTTCCTCGCGCCCGGGGCGCGGACCGGATGCCATCACCGCGAGGCCGTCGACATTCGAGGCATGGGTGAGCAGCGCCTTCAGACCGTCGACGTCGGTGACCCCGTTGACCATAAGTCCGTAGCCGGCCGCGGCGAGGCGATTGCTCATCCCCGCCGCGACTTCGGTGACGTAGGGATCGTCGAGGAAACGGCGGTCGGGGCGGACGATGGTCAGGCCGATCGCGTATTCGCGCTGCATGCGCAAGCCCCGGGCGCTGCGCTGCGGCCGGTAGCCGAGCTTGTCGATCGCGGCGAGGATACGGACTCGTGTCTGCTCCGAAACCCGCGCCGTCCGCTCGTTGATGACGTTGGAAACCGTCATCATCGATACGTCCGCATAGGCGGCGACGTCCCGCAGCGTCGGCGGGCGTCCCCGCTGTGGGCGCGACCGGTCCGCTTTCATCGACAGACTGCCTCCTGATCGGCCCCGGCCTTGCCGCTCCATTGCCCGCGACGCAAATCAGGCCGGCCGGACGTCGTTGCGTAGCAGCGCCGTCCTCTCCGCGTCGAGGTCGAGCGCCGCGGTCAGTGCGACGCGATAGACGCTCTCGGCCCTTTCCCGGCTGACCCATCCCTCGCGGACGTCGCTCACGACCCGCTCCGGGGCTCGCTCCGCCGGCGGCCCGTAACCACCACCGCCGCAGCTGATCGACACCATCGCCTGGTCGGGACCGATCACCACCTCGGCGCATCCCGGCACCGGCTCCAGCGTGCCGTCGGCGAGCTTGCGGAATTGCGACGAAGGCCCGCCATGGCGGCCGCCACGCGTGCCGGCGGCGGGATTGGCGTTGCCGTCGCTGACATAGGCGACGGTCATCTCGCAGCCGAGCGGCGAGAATTCCGAATAGGCGCCAAGCGCCCCGCGAAACCGGCCGGCGCCTTCGGTGTCCGGCATCAGCCGCCGTTCGTGAACGAGGATCGGATGCCGCAGCTCGTCGATCTCGATCGAATCCTGGTAGCACATGCCGGCATTGCCGACATGGAGGATGGTCAGCCAGCCGTCGGTCGTCGGCGTGCCGGCGCCGCCGGTGCAGCCGAGATAGACCTCGTTGACGAAGGGCTCGCCGTCATGGATGCCCGAGATCACCCCGGACGATGGCGGAATCACCGCCCCGGTCTCCGCCATGCCGAGGCCGTCGGCGAGTTCGGCGATCGCGCACTGCACCGGGTTGGCGACGCGGTCGGCGAGATTGGTCGTCGCCACCGAGCATGAGGTCGGATGGAACGGCCGCCCGACCGCGCAGCCGTCCCGCAGGTGAACCCTGATCCGGCGGAAACTGCCCTCGTTCTTCGGAACCGTATGGTCGATAGAATTGAAGATGCCGACCATCGGCGCCGAGAGCGCGCAACCTTCGGACAGGTTGATGCCGTTTTCCATACAGTCCGGATTGTCGCGAAGGTCGACCTCGATCATCGCGTTGTCCGGCTGGACGTCGACCGTCACCTTGATCTCGACGCCATCGGCGGGCGTCGCCGGGAACGGGTCGTGGCGGCTCTTGCGGGTGATCGTTCCCTTCGGCATCGCCCGGATCACGTCGACCATCCGCTGTTCGCTGTAGTCGAACCAGGCCCTGCAATAGGCTTCCAGCGCTTCCCAGCCGACCTCGCGCCCGAGCGCGAGGATTTCCCGCTCGCCCACCCGCGCCGCTCCAAGCGTCGCGAGATAGTCGCCCCACCACTGGTCAGGCACCCGGATCCGCATCCGGCACATCCGCACCAGGTCCATGTTGTGCTGGTAGTCGCTCTGGATCTTCACTGCCGGGAAGATCAGCGCCCCCTCGCCGTAGACGTCCTTGGCTGCGCCCATATAGGTGGTCGGCAGCGCGTTGCCGCAGTCGGCCTGATGGCCCTTGGCCAGCACCGTGAAGCGGTGGATGCCGTCGTCGTCGATCACCGGGATCAGGATCGAATGGTCGGCCGGATGGGTGCATCCGTGATAAGGCGAGTTGTGCAGATAGGCGTCACCCCGCCGCAGCTCCGGATGGTTGTCGGTCATCGTCCGGCACATGATCTCCGGCCCGCGGAGCACATGGATCGGCAGGCTGTCGGACGCCGTCAGCAGCTCGTGGTTGGCGGTCAGGATCACGCAGGAGAAGTCGCGCGCGATCGTCAGGATGCCGGACCGGCCGGTGCGGTGGAGCGTATTCGCCATCTTGTGGGCGATGCCCTCGAAGCGGGCGGTCAGCACCGCCATCTGCACGCCGCCGATCTTCGGGCTCTGTTCCATGGCGCTACTCCTGGCTGCCGAGGTCGATGACGAGGGTGCCCATCGCATCGCGCCGGGCGGTCGTCCCGGGATCGATGACGACCGAGGTGAAATCGGATTCGACGACTGCCGGACCGACGATCCGGTCGGCCTCCGTCAACGCCTCGAAGCGATGCACCGCCGTGTCGGTCCAGCCCTTGCCCGTGAAATAGACCTGGCGGCGCGCCAGCGGCTCCAACGACGCCGGCACCCGGATCCGGCCCGGCCGGTCGGTGCCGATCCTGCAGCGGACCGTCGCGTTCCAGCCGACCGTCTCGATCGCCGAACTCGGATCGTCAACCGCGAAGATCTCGCGGTGCGTCTTGTGGAAGTCCTCGACCAGCGCCGCGACGTCTTCCAGCCCTCGGAACCGGCCGGCGCGTAGCGGCACGTCGATCTCCCAGGCCTGGTCCGGGTAGCGCGCCTCGGTCGACCAGTCGATCTCGACCGCGGCGGGGTCCGTGCCCGTCGTCGCGGCGAAGTCGCGGCACCGGCTCTCGAGATCGGCGAGCACCGAATTGACGCCCTCGATGTCGAAGGCGCGGCTGTCGGTATGGAACATCGCCTGGTGGTGCGCCATCAGGTCGGAGACCAGTGCGCCCGCGGCCGCAAGCACCGCCCCGGTCTCCGGAACCAGCACCGTATGGCAGCCGAGCCTGAGGCCGATCGCGACGGCGTTGATCCCGGCCGCGCCGCCGCCGGCGACGAAAGCCGCGGTGGCCGGGTCGATGCCCTGGTTGACCGTGATCCCCATGATCGCCTGGACCATGTTCTCCGTCGCGAGGCCGATGATCGCGGCGGCTCCCTCCTCGACCGTCAGCCCAAGCGGCTCCGCCACGTCGCGCCGCACCGCCTCGACGGCTGCCTCCCGGTCGAGCGACATCCGCCCGCCGAGGAAGAAGGAGGCGTCGATGAAGCCGAGGACGATCGACGCGTCGGTGACCGTCGGCCGGGTACCGCCCTGCCCGTAGGCCACCGGCCCCGGCACCGCGCCGGCGCTGATCGGCCCGACATGGAGGAGCCCGCCCGTATCGACCCAGGCGATCGAGCCGCCGCCGGCGCCGATGCTCTTGGTATCGACCGAGGGCATGCCGGTCATGTGGCTCGACAGCGGCCGACCGAGCCAGGTTTCTCGGGTGCGCGGGATGCGTCCCGCCCTGACCAGCGAGACGTCGAAGGTCGTCCCGCCGGTGTCGCCGACGATCAGCGTCTCGGACCTGGTCCCGCCGGCATAGGCGCGGGCCCCGACCGGCCCCATGCTCGGCCCCGAATTGATCAGGTGGACCGGCGCCTGCGCGACATGCGCTGCGTCCATGACGCCGCCTTGCGACGTGACGACGAGCAGCCGTCCCTTGAAGCCGGCGCCCGCCAACCGCTCCTCGAGGCCGCTCATATAGGCCCCCATGATCGGCTTCAGCGACGCGTCGAGGCAGGTCGACATCGCCCGCCGGTATTCGCGGATCGACGGGTTGATGCGATGCGAGAGGGTGTAGGGAATGCCCGGAAGATGCGCCTCGATCAGCCGGCCGATCGCCAGTTCGTGCGCCGGATTGACGATCGACCAGAGCAGGCAGACGGCGATCGCTTCCACACCGTCGTCTCCGAGCCGCTTCAGCAGGCCGACCACCTCCGCCTCGTCGAGGGCGATATGGGCGGACCCGTCGCGCAGCATCCGTTCGCTCACCTCATGGGTCAGCGCCTTCGGAATGAACGGCTCCGGATAGGGCACCGTGAAGTTGAACGCCTCCTGCCGGCCGCCTTCGCGGAAGACCAGCGTGTCGGGATGCCCCTTCGTCGTCAGCAGCGCGGTGCGCGCGGTCCGCCCGGTGACGATCGCGTTGATCGCGTGCGTCGTCCCGTGGACCATCGACTCGGCCCGGCCGAGATAGGCCTCGAGGCTCTCCCCCGCATCGGCGGCGGCGATTGCCAGCGCATCGAGCACGCCCGCGGCCGGATCGGCCGGGGTCGTCGCGGCCTTGTAGATGCCGACGCTGCCGTCAGCCTCGCCGACGATCAGGTCCGTGAAAGTGCCGCCGGTATCGACCGCGAAGCGCAATCCCCCGCCGGATGAGCCGGCCGGGGCGGAGCGGGATGGATCGCTGGTCTCGACATCGGTCACGGAACGCTGTCTCCGGTTTGTTTTCGGCGAATTGCGGGAAGGAGTCCCCGCTCACATGTGGACGATGTGTCCACCGTCGGACAGGACCGCAGCATAGAGTTTCTGCTTCAAATCGGCCGAAAGATTCACCGCCACACCTATGAGCTTTGGACCATTCCTTTGTTATTTAACGTTAAATTTTCCTCGGCCGATCGTCAACCGGCCCCGCGCCCGGTCCTGGCGTCGCCAAAGGTCATTCAGCGAGCTGGAACCGCTCGAAGCGATGCAGTGCATCCTCGATCGCCTTCTTGTGCCGGCGGGCAGCGCCCTCCCCCACCCACGTCCATTTCTGGACGAGGAGCTTCCGCTTGTCGCGGTCGGTCTTGAGATCGAGCGCGGCGACGATCTCCTCGCCGACGAGCACCGGCAGGGCGAAATAGCCGAGCACCCGTTTCGCCTTGGGCACATAGGCCTCGAAGCGATGCTCGTAATCGAAGAAGAGCTTCAGCCGCTTGCGCTGGATGACCAGGGGATCGAAGGGCGACAGGATGTGGACGGTCCCGTCGTCGATCGCCTCCACCGCCTCGAGGTCTTCCGCGCGTCCCCAGTGTTCCGGCTTGCCATGGCCGTCGATGGCGACGGCGACCAGTTCCCGGCGGCGCAGGCGCGACTCGATCAGTTGCCGCATCGCCGGCTTCGACCGCGCGTCGAGGTGACAGAGCGAATCGAGGCTGACGATGCCTTGCGAGCGGAGGCCGCGATCCAGGCGATAGGCAAGGATCTCGCGCTCCGTCGCGGCGCGCGGCGGCTTGCGCCATCCGAAATGGCGGTCGATCAGCTCGTATGTCTTCAGCATCCCGCTGCGTTGGCAGATCGTCACCTTGCCCTGGTGGAAGGCGAGTTGCAGCGCGCGTTTCGACGGCTTGCGGCTTGCCCAGGGATGATGCTTCTCGACCAGCACGTCATCGTCGATGTCTCGAATGGTCAGCGCGCCGTCCTCGCGGATCCGGCGCAGCACCTTACGGAGATCGCCCGGCGTCACCTCGCCGAACCAGCCGTGTCGCCGCCAGTCCTCCCGCATCGCCCGAAGGAAGAAGCGGAAATCTCGCGTCGGCACGTAGGAAAGGGCATGGGTCCAGAATTCGAAGACCGACTTGTCGACGCTCTGCGCGTGATGCAGGTCGGCCCGGCGGTAATCCGGGATCCGGGTGAACAGGATGTGGTGATGCGAGCGCTCGATGACGTTGATCGTGTCGATCTGCACATAGCCGAGATGTTCCGTCGCGAGCCGCGTCGCGTCCGGCCCGCTGCCGAACGGCACCTCGACGTCCAGCCGCTGCGCGCGAAGCCAGATCCGGCGCGCCTCGGAACGACTGACGTGGCGGGCAACGTTCATCCGCTAGGTCGACGCCCGCACGATCAGCGAGGGCGCGAAGGTCTTGCTCTCGACGTCGGCGGCCGGGTTCTCGATCAGCCGCCGCACGAGCTCGCCCGCATGACGGCTGACCTGCTCGATCGGATACTGGATCGTCGTCAGGGGAAGCGCGAGGACACGCGATATCTGCGTGTTGTTGAACCCGGCAATGGCGAAATCGTCCGGATAGCGGAGCCCGCGAGACCGCATCGCCTCGATCGCCCCGAGGGCGAGCGCGTCGTTATGGGCGAATATCGCCGTCGGCCGCGGATCGGCCTCGAGGATCGCTTCGAAGACGTCCTTGCCCGCGGCGGAGGTCGCATGGCTTGCCGAGAGCCCGAGCGGCATCTCCAGCATGCCCCGTTCCTTGCAGACCTCCGAGAAGCCGAGGGCGCGGTTCTTGAACGTCGCCGATAGCGGCGGCCCCCCGATCTGGCAGACCACCTTGTGGCCCCGGTCGTCGAAATGCGCGGCGACCATCGCCCCGCCCGCCCGGTCGTCGCAGAGCGACGCCGGGAAGTCGGAGCCGCTCAGGCTGCGGACGGCGAGCACGACCGGGACTTCGCTGGCCGCATCGAGGAGCAGATCCCTGTCGACCTCGGTCGAGCTCAGCGAGATGATCGCGTCGACCCGGCGCGACAGGAAGGTGTGGACCATCCGCCGCGTCGTATCCTGCTCGTCGAGCGTTTCGGCGATCAGTGGCGTCGTCGTCTGGCCGGTGAGATCGCGATCGAGATGGCGGACGATGTCGCGGAAGATGTCGACCAGCATCTCGTTGCCGAGGTCAGGGACCAGCACGCCCACCGTGTGCGAAATGCCGCGCCGCAGCGCGGCGGCGGTGAGGTTCGGCCGATAGCCCGCCGAGAGCGCCTCCTGGCGAATCCGTTCGCGCGTCGCCGGCGCGACGAGATGCGATTTGTCCTCGCTCAGCGCCCGCGAGATCGTCGCGCGATCGACCCCGAGCTTCTCGGCGAGTTCGCGCATGCTTAGCCGCGCCATCGGGTCGATTTCCTCCTTGTCGATGTCGGCGGGTCGCTGGATTCCCGCGGCAGGAATCGGTGCAACATCACCGGATGCACCAAATAAGCTATTCAAACCAGAGAATTGCAATCCATTGTTCGCGGCTCTTGCAATCGATTGAATTTCGTCGGACTATGACCTCACAAGATCGTACTGGTTTTCTGCCTGGGAGGAAAAAATGGCGTTCGGAGCAACCGCGACGCCGGTCCCGACACTCTGAACCGCCCCGACCGGAGCGGCCCTTCGGTCTTCGGATCAACCTGACCGTCCCACCGGACCCGGCCTGTCGACTCGGCCGCCCGACGTGCACGGCAGGCCCCTCGGCATGACCCCACGATCACCGCAGCCGCGGATTCCGCAATCAGCATGAATTGAAGGAGGAAGTGAATATGAGTGAAAAACGAAAGGGCGCGGTCGTCACCGGCTCGGCAAGAGGCATAGGGCGCGAAATCGCCCTTGGCCTCCTTGACGCCGGCTACGGTGTGGTCGTCGCCGATATCGACCCGGAAGTCGGCGAGCGGACCGTCGCGGAACTGGAAAAGTCCTTCCCGGGCCAGGTCGTCTTCGCCAAGGTCGACGTCACCAAGCGGGACGAGGTCAAGGCCGTGGTCGAAGCCTGCCGCAAGGCTTTCGGCACGATCGACGTGATGATCAACAATGCCGGCTTCAACAAGCCGGAGCCGTTTCTCGAGGCATCCGAGGACATCTGGCGCGCCATCATGGACGTCAATGCGCTTGGCGTGCTGATCGGCACCCAGGAAGCCGCCAAGGCGATGATCGCCGACGAGGTGAAGGGCAAGATCATCAACACCGCGTCGATCGCCGGCCGGACCGGCTTCCCCGATTTCGCTCCCTATTCGGCCAGCAAGGCCGCCGTGATCAGCGTCACCCAGGCCGCCGCGCGCGCGCTTGCCGGCAAGGGGATCACGGTCAACGCCTTCGGCCCCGGCGTCGTCGACACCCCGCTCTGGGAGAAGCTCGACGCCGACCTCCTGGCGATGGGCGCGAGCTCCAAGCCCGGTGAGGCGATGGACTCCCTCGCCAGCCAGATCCTGCTCGGTCGCGTCGCCAAGCCGGCCGACGTGGTCGGCACGGTGAAATTCCTCTGCTCCGAGCAGTCCAACTACATGACCGGTCAGGTCCTTCTCATTGATGGCGGGATGATTCTCCAATGAGCGCGAAAACTGGAATTCTTACCGGCGCCGCCGGTGGTATCGGACGGGCAACCGCGGAGCGGTTCGCCAAGGACGGCTGGTCGCTGGTTCTGGTCGATCGGGACGACAAGGTGAAGGAAGTCGCCAGCGCCCTTACGGCCGCCGACGGACAGACCTTCGTCGGTGTCGCGGCCGACATCACCAACCCGGCCGAATATGGCAAGATCGACGACGCGGTTGCCGCGATCGGTGCGCCGCTGAAGTTCCTCGGCCTGATCGCCGGTGTCCTTCAGGAAGTCGGCTCGATCGAGACCCTCGAGGTCGAAGAGTGGGACCGGGTGTTCAACATCAACGTCCGGGCGAATTTCCTGCTCATCAAGCACTTCATCCCGGCGCTGCGCGCGGCGGATGGTGCGTCGATCGTCACCATCTCCAGTTGGTACGGCAAGAGTGGCCACGGCTTCTTCGGCGCCTATTGCGCCTCGAAGGCGAGCGTCATCTCGCTCACCCATACGGCCGCCGACGAGCTCGCCCGCGACAAGATCCGGGTCAACACGGTTGCCCCCGGCAATGTCGGCACGAGCATGCATTTCGACGCCCTTCACGAAGAGGCGGCGAAGCGTGGCCTGACATTCGAGGAGATGAAGGACATCGAGTGGGGCAAGATTCCGCTCGGCCGCGCCGCCGATCCCGGGGAAATCGCGGCGGCTGTCGCGTTCCTTGCGGGCGCCGACGGCGCCTACATCACCGGCGCGACAATCGACGTCAACGGCGGCTGCCTCTTCTCCTGACAACGGTCGGCCGCTCCGGCGGCCGCCGACACCCAACGAGAATACATTTCCACGAACGAGGAACGATTATGACCAAAAGGGTAGACGTCGAGTTTCAGTCCGAAGGGACGACGATCCGCGGCTGGCTGTATCTCGCCGATGAATCGAAGAAGTCGCCGGCCGTGGTGCTGGCGGGCGGCTGGTGCTACGTCCGCGAGATCGTCATGCCGACCTACGCCGAGGCCTTCGCCAAGGCGGGCATCAACGCGCTGGTCTTCGACTACCGCAACCTCGGTGTCAGCGACGGCGACAACCGGCAGCATCTCGATCCCTGGGACCAGATCCGCGACTATCAGAACGCGATCAGCTTCCTGGAGCGCCACGAGAATGTCGATCCCGACCGCATCGGCGTCTGGGGCATCTCCTATTCCGGCGGACACGCCCTCGTGCTGGCGGCGACCGACCCGCGCGTGAAGTCGATCGTCAGCCAGATCCCGGTCATCGACGGCTACGAGAACATGCGCCGCGCCCATGGCACCATGGAATACCGGGCGCTGTGGCAGATGATCCTCGACGACCGCAAGCTCCGCTACGAGAAGCCGGGCGAGCGCCTCTACCTGCCGCACGCGACCGAGGATTCCGCCAAGGAAGTCTCCGCATGGCCCTTCCCGGAAACTGTGCGTACCTTCATGGCGATCAAGGCCTCGGAAGCGCCGCTCTACGAGAACAAGAGCACCGTCGAGTCGGTCGACCTGCTGATGAATTACGACGTCGGCCCGTTCGTGAAGCGGATCTACAACACCCCGACCCTGATGATCGTCGCCGAGGGCGACGACCTTACCCTCTGGGATCTGGAGATCGGCGCCTTCAACCAGATCCCCTCCAATCACAAGAAGATGCAGATCCTGCCGCATACCTCGCACATGACGCTCTACTCGGATAAGTCGAAAGTGGAGCTGGCGGCGGGCTATGCGACGGACTGGTTCGTCGAGACGCTGAAGCCGTAGTCCGGCATTGGCGCTCCGGGCGTGACGCGCCCGGGGCGCCGTTGCCCGCCCCGGCGGGCCAAGGGAGGAAGAGGGAGCCGTGCTGTTCGACGATCTTGCCGGGAAATCCGCGCTCGTCACCGGAGCATCGCGCGGTCTCGGGCGCCATTTCGCCGAACTTCTCGCGCAACACGGCGTCAAGGTCGTGCTCGCCGCGCGGGACAGCGACACGCTCGCCGAGGTCCGCGCGGGAATTGAAGCCGCCGGCGGCGAGGCTTCGGTCGTCCCGCTGGACGTCACCGACAAGGCGTCGATCGCCGCGGCGGTCGCCGCCGCCCCCGGCTCGCTCGACATCCTCGTCAACAATGCCGGAATCAGCACCGCCGGTCCCGCTCTCGCCCTTGAGGAAGACGACTGGGACCGCGTCATCGACACCAACCTCAAGGGAAGCTTCCTCGTCGCCCAGGCCGCCGCCCGGCGGATGAGCGAGGAGAAGACCGGTGGCGCGATCGTCAACATCGCCTCGATCCTTGGCTTGCGTGTCGCCGGCGGCGTCGCCGCCTATGCCGCGTCGAAGGCGGCGGTCGTGCAACTGACCAGGGCGCTGGCGCTCGAATGGGCGCGGCACGGCATCCGGGTCAATGCGCTCTGCCCCGGCTATATCGAAACCGACCTCAACCGCGACTTCTTCGCGACAGAAGCCGGCCAGGCGCTGGTCAGGCGGATTCCGCAGCGCCGGCTCGGCCGTCTGGAGGACCTCGATGCCCCCCTGCTCCTGCTCTGCTCCGAAGCCGGCGGCTACATGACTGGCACGACGCTCGCGGTCGATGGCGGCCACCTCGTCTCAACGCTCTGAGGATCAACTCCCGTGGATTTCACCCTTCCCGATCGCGTCGAAGACTTCCGCCGCCGGATCGCCGCCTTCGTCGATAGCAAGATCCTGCCGCTCGAATCCGATCCGGCGACCTTCGACGAGCACGAGAATATCCGTATCGACATCGCCGATGCGCTGCGTGCCGAGGCGCGCGCCGAAGGTCTCTGGTGCCTGCAGCTGAAGCCGGAAAACGGCGGCCAGGGTGTCGGCCGGGTCGGCATGGCCGCCTGCTACGAGGAGATGAACCGCTCGATCTTCGGGCCGGTCGTCTTCAACTCCGCCGCGCCCGACGACGGCAACATGATGGTGCTGGAGGCCGCCTGCACCGACGCGCAGAAGGAGCGCTGGCTCGCGCCGATCGTCGAAGGCAAGGTCCGTTCCGCCTTCGCCATGACCGAGCCCCATCCGGGCGGCGGCTCCGACCCCTCGATGATGCGCACAACGGCCGAGAAGCGCGGCGACCGCTACGTGATCAACGGCCGCAAATGGTTCATCACCGGCGCCGGCGAGGCGAAGCATTTCATCGTCGTCGCCAAGACCTCCGACGATCCGCGCCGCGGCCTCACCGCTCTGCTCTTCGACCGCGACCAGCCCGGCTGGCGGATCGAGCGGCGCATCCCGATCATGGGGCCGGAGGAGCATGGTGGCCACTGCGAGCTGATCTTCGACGGCCTGGAGATCCCGGAGGAGAACGTCCTCCTCGGCGAGGGCCGCGGCCTCAAGATCACCCAGATGCGGCTCGGTCCGGCGCGGCTGACCCACTGCATGCGCTGGCTCGGCCTGTCGAAGCGCTGCGTCGACATCGCCCGCGCCTATGCCGCCGAGCGGATGGGCTTCGGCCAGCGCCTCGCCGATCGCGAGAGCATCCAGCTCATGCTCGGTGACCTCGCCATGAGGATCGAGATCGGCCGCCTGCTGGTGATGAAGGCCGCCTGGGAGCTCGACCAGGGAAGCTTCGCCCGCAAGGAAGTCTCGATGGCGAAGATTCACGTCGCCAACCTGCTGCATGCGGCGGCGGACGTGGCGATCCAGATCAACGGTGCCCGCGGCTATTCCAAGGACACCGTGCTTGAGTGGATCTACCGCTACGCCCGGCAGGCGCGGCTCGTCGATGGTGCCGACGAGGTCCACAAGATGGTCCTCTCCCGCTACCTCGACGAGGAAGGCAACGATTTCTGGCACTGGCCGACCGGCCTCGAACCGGAGTGAGGCTCGCCATGCGGCTCGAACCCCATCTCTCCCCCCGCCCCGCCAACCACCAGCCGCTGACGCCGGTGGATTTCCTGATCCGTTCGATCAACGCCTTTCCCGACCGCCCGGCCGTCGCCTGGCGCGACCGGCAGTGGAGCTATCGCGCGTTCGGCGCGATGGTGGCGCGTCTCGCGGCGCGCCTTGCCGCCGAGGGCGTGGTCGCCGGCGACGTCGTTTCGGTGATGGCGACGAACCGTCCCGAGATGCTCGCCGCGCACTATGCCGTGCCGATGCTCGGCGCCGTCCTCAACACGATCAACACCCGGCTCGATGCGGCGACGGTCGGCGTCATCCTCGACCATGCGGAGAGCCGCATCATCCTCTGCGATCCCGCCTGCCGTGAGACCGCCGTCGAAGCCGCGACAGCGCAAGGCGTGCCCTGCCGCCTGCTTGACGACACGTCCGACGCGCCGGACGGCACGACGGTTCTCGACATCCTGACCGACGACGGCAAGGCCCGGACGCTCGATCGCACTGCCGTCACCGACGAATGGCAGCCGATCTGCCTCAACTACACCTCGGGCACCACCGGCCGGCCGAAGGGCGTCGTCTACCACCATCGCGGCGCCTACCTGAATGCCCTCGGCAACGCGCTCTCCCTCGGCTTCGATACCCGCACCGTCTATCTGTGGACGCTGCCGATGTTCCATCGCAATGGCTGGTGCTTCCCGTGGTCGCTTTCAGTGGTGGGCGGAACACATGTGTG
>JAGRKY010000137.1 GCA_020442095.1 Bauldia sp. | reverse complement strand
TGCTGAAGCCGCTCTTCGACCTCCGCGACGCGGAGAACCTCGCCCCGGCGGCGCGCGGCATCGCCTTCCGGCTGGCGGAGAATTTCGGCACCATCGATCGCGCCGAGATCGCCGAGGAGGTGCGTGGCCTCGACCAGGATGCCCGGGCCGGCATGCGCGCCCTGGGCGTCCGCTTCGGCGCCCATCACATCTACGTCCCGGCGCTGCTGAAGCCCGGGCCGAGCGCCCTGCTCGCCACCTTCTGGGTGCTGAAGCATGGCGGCTTCGACGAGGTCGGCGGCCTGACGACGCTTGCCGCCACGGGCCGCACCAGCGTTCCCGTCGATCCCGCCATCCCGGCGGCGCTCTATCGTGTCGTCGGCTACCGCGTCGCCGGCAACATGGCGATCCGGCTCGATATCCTCGAGCGGCTGGCGGACCTCATCCGGCCGCTGATCGCCTGGCGCCCGACGCCGGAAAATCCGCAGCCGCCGGAAGGGGCCGTCCCCGGCAACGGCTTCACCGTCACCGTCGCCATGACCTCGCTGCTTGGCTGCTCGGGCGAGGATTTCTCCTCCGTCCTGCGCGCCCTCGGCTACCGGATGGAGCGCAAGCCCAAGCCGCCCGAACCGGAAGCAACGCCGGAAGCGGCGCCGGAAGTCGCGACGGCGCCGGCCACGCCCGAAGACGCGCCTGCCGGCGAAGACAAGCCGGCCGAGGAGACCGTGGCCGCCGCGCCCGAGACGACCGAAACCGCGGAACCCGCGGCAGCGGAGACCGAGCCGGCACCGGAAGAGCCGACTGCCGATACCGCCGCCGACGCGCCCGTAGCCGAGGCAGAGCCTGTAGCGGCGCCCGAGACACCGGCGGAGCCTCTGGCAGGGACCACCGAAGCGCCCGACGCCACGGATGCCGCCCCGCCCGCGACCGCTACGGCAGAAGCCGCCGCGCCGGAGGAACCGGCCTTCATCGAGATCTGGCGGCCCCAGCGGTCCGGCCGCCCGGCCGGGCGCCACGGTCGACCGGAGAGTCGGCCGGAGGGTCGGCCTGAGCGCCGCCCGGAGCGCCAGGCGCGGACGAAGCCCGATGCCGACGGGCCGGCGGGTCACGGCCGGCCGGAGCAGTCGGCCGATGGCGATAACGCCGGCCGCAAGCACCGGCAGCGCAAGCCGCAGCGCGGCGACCGCAAGGCCGAAGGCCAACGTGGTGGCAAGGAGAGGCCGCCACCCGCCAGCCGGCCGCCGCGCGAAAAGACCGCCGATCCGAATTCGCCTTTCGCGGCGCTCGCCGCGCTGAAGGCGCAATTGGAATCGCGCGACCGGGACGGCTAGGCGGAGCGCCGGTGGTGGTCGCCGAAACCGGGCGGCGCATCGACAAGTGGCTCTGGTATGTCCGCCTCGCCAAGACCCGGACGGCGGCGCAGAAGCTCGCCATCTCCGGCAGCGTCAGGGTCAATCGCGAGAAGAATACCAGCGCCAGCCGCGCGGTCCGCATCGGCGACGTCCTGACGGTCGGCCTCGGATCGGGCGTCCGCGTCCTGCGCG
The DNA here is from genome assembly GCA_020442095.1 of Bauldia sp. Next base: position 4,226 of record JAGRKY010000137.1, on the reverse strand, counting down.
TCGTCGCCCTTGGCGAGCGCCGCGGCCCGGCGAGCGAGGCGCGCCTGCTCTACGAGGACCTCACGCCCCCCGAGCCGCCCCGCGACACGTCGGAGGGGCAGCGGACCGGCCCGCGGCCGACCAAGCGCGATCGCCGCAAGCTCGACACCCTGCTTTCGACGGGACCGATTGACGATGATTTTTCCCCGACCGGCGACTGAGCGGAATGCAGCGGCTGCGCCGCGCCGCGAGGCCGCATCGCCGTTTCTTGCGCGACCCTGCCAAACGGGATACCCAATCCACGAAAATTCTGGCTGTTCGCCTGAAGTCCTGCCAATCGAGGAACCCCGGTGACCTACATCGTCAACGACAATTGCGTCCGCTGCAAATTCACCGATTGCGTCGAAGTCTGCCCCGTAGACTGTTTCTACGAGGGCGAGAACATGCTGGTCATCCATCCCGACGAATGCATCGATTGCGGCGTATGCGAGCCGGAATGCCCGGTTGACGCGATCAAGCCCGACACCGAGCCCGGGGTCGAAAAATGGCTGGCGATCAACGCCGAATACGCTTCGAAATGGCCGAATATCACCGCCCGGCGCGAGCCGCCGGCCGACGCCAAGGAATTCGAGGGCGTCGAGGGCAAATTCGAGAAATATTTCTCTGCAGAGCCCGGCGAAGGCGACTGAGCGGAACGCCCGGCTGCCATCGCCTTTGTTGCGCGTTGCAGCATACATTTGAATCGAAAATGTCGATTTGCCCGGATTGATTTACCGTGGGCGCGGTAAATCATTGAAATTCCCGGATTTTGTGCTATATTGCGCGGATAGTTGGAGTAATCAGGCGCTTTGCGCGCAGAACGCGCGCCTTGTTTGCGTTGACCAATCCCCAGCGGTCGGCTGTTTGACCGGCGTCTTTCGCCGGAAGGGATCGTGTCGCCGCTAAGGCGGTGCAGGATAGTCCGCGCTGGTGCTGAGTGGAGGCGTGAGTAGCATGTCGACGACGAAGTCCAAGGCGAAGAAAGTCAGTACTTCTGCTCAGTCCGCGGCAACGGCGCGGAAGCCGTCGCGTTCGGCCACCGCGGCGCGAAAGGCGACGGCGCCCAAGCCCGCCGCCAAGGCTGCGGCAAAGCCCGCTGCCAAGAAGGCCGCGGCGAAGGCGACGGCGGCAAAGCCGGCCGCAAAGAAGTCCGCCGCGAAGAAGCCGGCGGCGAAGCAGGTCGCTGCGCCGAAGACCGCTGCTCGCAAGAGCGCGACGGGCAAGGCCCCGGCAAAGGCGGCTCCCAAGGCCGCATCTTCCGCTAGGGCCAAGGCGCCGAAGCCGGCTGCCAAGGCGGCCGCGCCGAAGGCCGCCGCTGCCGGCAAGCCCGCGGCGAAGGCCGCCAGGCCGGCGGCCGCGGCAGCGAAATCACCGGCGGCGAAGCCCGCCGCCAAGGCGGCCCCGGCCAAGGCCGCGGCACCGAAGAAGGTCAAGGCTCCGCCGGCGAAGCCGGTCGTTGCAGCCGCTGTTGCGAAACCGGCGCCGGCGGCGGCGGTGGACGGCAGCAAAGCAGTTCCCGCAAAGGCGCGCCTCCCCGCGCAGAATGGAGTTGAAACTAGCATGCCTGTGAAGAAGCCAACCACGCGTTCCGAGTTCAAGACCGGAGAGCACATCGTTTATCCGGCACATGGCGTTGGCCGTATCATGGGTATCGACACCCAGGAAGTCGCCGGGATCAAGCTCGACCTCTTCGTCATCAGCTTCATCAAGGACAAGATGACCCTGCGCGTCCCGGTGCCGAAGGCGACCGCGGTCGGCATGCGCAAGCTCGCCGACGCCGCCACCGTCAAGAAGTCGCTCGAGACCGTCCGTGGCCGCGCCCGCATCAAGCGCACCATGTGGAGCCGCCGTGCCCAGGAATACGAGGCCAAGATCAATTCCGGCGACCTGATCGCGATCGCCGAGGTGGTCCGCGACCTCTACCGCTCGGACACCCAGCCGGAGCAGTCCTACAGCGAGCGTCAGCTCTACGAGGCCGCGCTCGACCGCATGGCGCGCGAGATTTCCTCGGTCAGCCGCATCTCGGAGACCGAGGCGATCCGCCAGATCGAGCAGAACCTGGCCAAGAGCCCGCGCCGCGGCGCCAAGCCGGAAGGCGAAGCCGAGGAAGCCCAGGACAAGGCTGCCTGATCCGCCTCTTTCTGATCGCTTTTTGTTCGGGCGTCGGCCGGCCGGTCGGCGCCCGAATTCTATTTCTCCCGTGATTACAGGATATTGGAAAGCTCACGGCATTGTGTGAAGCCTGCCGCCCGTAAGCCGGTAAGCTTGGTCCGACTCAATGGCAGGTGACCCGGAAGAGACTTTCGATGGGCAGGGCAGCTGGCGCGCAGAATTTCGTCAGGGCGGCGATGCAAGCGCCGTATCTGGAGCGCGAGGAAGAGCACGAGCTCGCGGTCCAGTGGCGTGACGGCAAGGATCAGGCCGCTCTCCACCGCCTGACCCAGGCCCATATGCGCCTCGTCATCGCCATTGCCGCGCGTTTCCGCAATTTCGGCCTGCCGATGAGCGACATGATCCAGGAGGGCCACGTCGGCCTGCTCGAGGCGGCCGCGCGCTTCGAACCCGAGCGCGAGGTCCGCTTCTCGACCTATGCCACATGGTGGATCCGCGCCTCGATCCAGGACTATATCCTCCGCAACTGGTCGATCGTCCGCGGCGGCACCTCGTCGTCGCAGAAGGCGCTCTTCTTCAACCTCCGCCGCCTCCGCGCCCGCCTCTCCCAATCCGCCGATCCCCGCCCCCGCGAGCTCGTCTTCGCCGAGATCGCCAGCGCCGTCGGCGTGTCGAAGCGCGACGTCGAGGTGATGGATTCCCGGCTTTCGGGGCCGGATACCTCGCTCAATGCGCCGCTTGGCGAAGGCGACGGCGGAACCTCGGACCGCCAGGATTTCCTCGTCGACAACGTCCCCCTGCCCGACGAGACGGTGAGCGAGACGATCGACACCGAGCGGCGGATGGAGTGGCTGCGCTCCGCCCTGACCGTGCTCAACGAGCGCGAATTGCGGATCGTCCGCGAGAGGCGCCTGCAGGACGACGGCGCGACGCTGGAATCGCTCGGCGAAAGCCTCGGCATCTCCAAGGAGCGCGTCCGCCAGATCGAGAACCGCGCGCTCGAGAAGCTCCGCTCGGCCCTGCTGCGGGAAAACCCCGACCGCGCCACCTTCGTCTGAGACGACCGCCGGACACGGCCCCGGGGCGCCGGAGGATTCCCCGGCTCAGTCGGTGACGATCTTCACCCTGAGGCCGGCCGGCACAGGCTGGCCCGGATCGAGATCGTTGAGAACCCGGAACAGTTCCTGCGGCCGGTTGACGCCACGCATCCGCGCCGCCAGCGTCGCCTGGGTATCGCCCGGCCCCGCCTTGATGATCTTGATGCTGAGCGGCCGGAGCCTGGCCAGTGCCTGCTGGTCGAGCTTGCGGAAGCTCGACACGGTCACCGACGCGGCCTGTTCCAGGCCCTTCGTCGCCTCCTCGTTGGCGAAGATGAAGCGGTAGGTCGCGCCGCTCGGCGCCTGGACGATGGCGATCCGGAACTCCCATCCCTTGGCGCTGGCATTGGCCGAGGCGGCCGGCATGCCGTTGACGGTGAAGCGCTTGATCGAGGCTTCGTCGAGCCCGTTCACCCAGCCGGAAGCGAGGTACTGGCCAAGGTCCGCGCCCTTGACCAGTGCCACGGCATCGAAGCGAAGCGCCGTTCCGTCGGTCCCGGTCGCGAGCACCGCGTCGCTGGTATTGTCGATGACGAAGCCGTCGGGGACCGAGAAGCCGACGCCGAGCGTCGGGTGGATGAAGGTGCGGTCGCGGACATAGCCCTGGCTCGGGTCGTCGCCATAGACCACCCCGTCGATCCCGGCGAGATAGCGGTCGCGATCGCGATCGCCGACGCCGGGCGCGCCGAACTCGCGCGCCGCCTTGGTTGCGAATTCGACGCGCTGTGGCGTCGAGGGGTGCGAGGCGAGGAAGTCCGGCGCCTTTTCGAGGGTCGGGCCGGAGGCCGAGCGGTAGTTGGCGTAGGCCGCCATCGTGGCGAGGAAGCGCGCCGCCGCGAAGGGGTCGTAGCCGGCGCGGCCGATGGTCTTCACCCCCATGGCGTCGGCCTCGAGCTCCTGCTGGCGCGAGAAGCTCGCCAGCGACCGCTGGCTGGAGGCAAGCGCCAGGCGGCCGTCCTCGTCGTCGAGCACGTCGGTGACCACCCGGCTGACGATGAC
>JAGRKY010000136.1 GCA_020442095.1 Bauldia sp. | reverse complement strand
TCGGCCGCTACGACTTCACCATCCGCGACGGCAAGCGCTGGAGCACCTCGCGCGCCTTCCTGCGGCCGGCGATGAAGCGGCCGAACCTGACCGTCGCGACCCATGCGCTGACCCGGCGCATCGTCATCGACAAGGGCAGGGCGGTCGGCGTCGAATACGAGCGCGGCGGCGAGACGATCGTCGCCCGGGCCTCGCGCGAGATCGTGCTTTCGGCCGGCGCCGTCAACGCGCCCCAGGTCCTGATGCTGTCCGGGATCGGCGATCGCGACGAATTGCGCGAGCACGGCATCGAGACGGTGCACCACCTGCCGGGGGTCGGTAAGAACCTCCAGGATCATGTCGACGTCTGCCTGATCTACGAGGTGACCAGGCCGGTCACCCTCTACAGCGAGCTGAGGGTCGACCGCCTGACCCGGGCGGTGATCGAGGGGACGCTGTTCGGCCGCGGCATCGCCACGACCTTTCCTTACGAGGGCGGCGCCTTCGTCCGCTCGCGGCCCGGGCTGGAGGCGCCCGACATCCAGGCGCATTTCATGCCGGCGCTGGAAAAGACCGCCAACCTCCACTGGCCGAAGCTGTTCGATCGCGCCCGTGTCGAGGACAATCACGGCGTCACCATCCGCGTCGGCCCGGTCAATCCGGAAAGCCGCGGCCGGATCACGCTTCGTTCGGCCGATCCGCGCGATCCGCCGCGGATTTTCGCCAACTACCTCGCCACCCAGTTCGACAAGGATACGACCATTGCCGGCGTGCGGATCATCCGCGAGGTGATGGCGCAGCCCGCCTTCGCCGACATTCTCGGCGCGGAGATCGCGCCGGGGGCGGACAGGGCAAGCGACGAGGATCTCGCCGAATGGCTGAAACAGGCCGGCGGCACGACGCTCCATCCTGTCGGAACCTGCAAGATGGGCAACGACGACAACGCCGTGGTCGATGCCGAGCTCAGGGTCCATGGCATCGCCGGCCTGCGGGTCGCGGATGCCTCGATCATGCCGGTCATCGCGAGCGGCAACACCAACGCCCCGACCATCATGATCGGCGAGAAGGCCGCCGACATGGTGCTGAAGGCGACCAGCTAGAGGGGGAGACATCCCGTGATCGTCGAGCACCGCACCTACACCTTCCGCCCCGGCACGCTGCAGCCCTGGCTGAAGAAATACGAAGGCGAGGGACTGGCGATCCAGAAGCGCCATCTCGGCCATTACATGGGCATCTTCACCACCGAATTCGGCAACATCCACCAGACCGTGATGCTGTGGGCCTATGACAGCTTCGACGACCGCGAGCGCCGTCGCGCCACGATGGCCGCCGATCCGGCCTGGCAGAAATACATCTCCGAGGTCTGGGCGATGGACGCGATCGAGAGCCAGGAGGTCCGCGTCCTCAAGCCGTCTGCGTCGACGCCGCCGATCGGCTGACGATTGACAGCGACGGCGCGCTGCACTACCGGTCTCGCCCGAGGCCGGAGACGCCCGCCGCTCGCCGGGACAAGTCCCGTTGGTGAAGATCTCCCAGCCGTGACCGGCTGCGAAACGCGACATGCCCGACTCCTCCACCGGCGGTCCGACGGCAAGGCGAGCCCCGTTTCGGAAGCGACCGCGCAAGGTAGAACGGGAGCAGCAGCATGACGCCGCACATCTTCACACGCGACCAGGCCAAGGCCCGCGCCCGCGCCATCCGGGCGGAGCGCGCCGCCGGCAATCGTCCGATCAGCCACGGGGCGGCGCTCGAGCGGGTCGCCGCCGAGAACGGCTATGCCGACTGGAACACCTTCTCGGCGCGGCTTTCCAATTCACCGGAGATCGCCCTCCAGGTCGGCGACCGGGTCGCGGGGGACTATCTCAAGCAGCCTTTCGCCGGGGTCGTGCTGGCGGTGCGCAGCATCGCCGAGGGCGGCGCCCTGCAGGTGACGATCGAGCTCGACGAGCCGGTCGACGTCGTCACCTTCGAGAGCTTCTCCCATTTCCGCAGGCGGGTGAACGGAACGATCTCGCCGGGCGGCGTCTCCTACGCCAGGACCAGCGACGGGGTTCCGCACCTGGTGGTGTCGCGCGCGTCACGCTGAATCCTCTTCCGGCGAAGGGACGGCGGGGTCCTGATCCGCCTCCCGCGATGCGCCGGCGAGGTCCGTCCGGGCAACAGCCCGCGGCGTTGGCCGGCGGGCGCATCCGGCAGGCGCGGGCGGGCGGGAGCAAAGTTGACCATTTGGTCAGGACACGGCTATCGTCGTCGGCAGGAGACGGCTCGATACGACCCGGATCGGACGGCGATCGAGAAGATCGGCCTTGCCTCGGCCGCCGCAAGGCGGCGATCACCCCTGATGCCGGGCGGCGGCATAACGGAGGGCGCGCGCGACGATGGCGAAGCATGTCAGGGTCGATGCCGATGCCTGCCAGGGCCACGGCCTCTGCTATTTCGCATCCGACAGGCTGTTTGTGCTGGACGATTCCGACGGCAAGGCGCGGGTGCTGATCGACCCGTTGCCGGAGGACCTCGAGGACGATGCGCTCGACGCGGTGGAGACCTGCCCCGAGCAGGCAATCACGATCGTCGACGATGCCGCGTAAAGTTGACGGAGGCGTCAGCTTTGGAAACGGAAAAAGTTGACGCTTCGGTCAGGATGCGGCTATCGTCCCGGATGCCGCGTATAACGAAGGACGGCTCGGTGGGAACCGGTTTTGCGGATTGCAGCCCAAGGCTCCGACACGCTGATGATGTCGCCCCGCCGCCGGCGAGCGGGCGAATTCCTTCGACACGCGTCGATCTTCCTGCCATTGACCGAATCCGGACGATCCGCGGTGGAGCGTGGATATCGCTTGACTTGAAACAGGGACCATCAACGGCGCGTGGCCTCGCCGAGGCGCGCGGCAACAGAGGGGAGCCAGATGACAAGGAAATTTGAGACGGAGATGAAGACGCCGCTGTCGCGTCGGAGTTTCCTGAAGACGTCGGCCGGCGCTGCGCTGGTCGCCGGGACGGCGGGCAGCCTCGCCTTTCCGGGCGGTGCGGCCGCGGAGACCGGCCTGGTGGCCCTGGTCCATACCCAGGCCGCCGGCG
>JAGRKY010000135.1 GCA_020442095.1 Bauldia sp. | reverse complement strand
TGCTCTTCGGCTATTCGGTCGCCTCCTTCATGTGAGATCGGCGCGCCGCCGGCCTTTCGATCGCCCGGATCGGTCTGCTATCCTCACCGGATGCCGATCCCGCGCCGACCGAACACGCCTCGATCCGATGCCGAAGCGCGACCGCCCGCTCGGCGGCGCGACTGGCGCCACGCCTGGCTCGCCGGGCTGATCCTGATGATGGCGACGGGCCTCGCCCATGCGGTCGACCGCCGGGCGATCGAGCGCGACTTCCAGGCCTTCCTCGCCAATGAGATATGGCCGGAGGCGCAGGCCGCGGGCGTGTCGCGGACAGCCTTCAACGCCGCGCTTGGCGGGGTGACGCTCGACTGGGACCTGCCCGAACTGGTGCCACCTGGCACATCCGCACCGCATACCGTGGAATCCCAGGCCGAGTTCCGCAGTCCCGGCGCCTATTTCAACCAGAACAACCTCAACACCCAGGTCGCCATCGGCCGCAGGCTGATCAAGAAATGGGGCAAGACGCTCGCCGCGATCGAGCAGCGTTTCGGCGTCCCCGGCGAGATCCCGCTGGCGATCTGGGCGCGCGAGACGAGCTTCGGCAACGCCAAGCTGCCCTATTCGGCGATCCGGACGCTGGCGACGCGCGCCTATATGGGGCGGCGCAAGGCGTTCTTCCGGCCGGAGCTGATCGCGGCGCTGCAGATCGTCGAGGCCGGTGACATCAAGCCATCGCAGATGAAGAGCTCGTGGGCCGGCGCCCTCGGCCAGCCACAATTCCTCCCGTCCTACTACCTGAACTATGCGGTCGACTTCGACGGCGACGGCCATCGCGACATCTGGAACTCGGTGCCGGACACCCTCGCCTCGATCGCCAATTTCCTGCTCCACAAGGGCTGGGACCCGGAGCGCGGCTGGGGCATCGAGGCGGCGGTTCCGGCCGCGGTCCCCTGCTATCTCGAAGGCCCCGAGCAGGGCCGCGGCATGGCGGAATGGGGCAAGCTTGGCGTGACCTGGATCGATGGCCGTCCGCTCCCCCGCATCGAGCAGAACCGGGAAGCCTTCCTGCTCATGCCTGCCGGCCGCCTCGGCCCCGCCTTCATCGTCAGCGGCAACTTCTATGTGCTGAAGGAGTACAACTACTCCGACCTCTATGCCCTTTATGTCGGGCACCTCGCCGACCGCTTCGCCGACAACAAGCCGTTCGTCGCCAAATGGGGCAAGGTCGGAGGTTTCAGCCGCGCCGATGTTGCCAGGATGCAGCGGCAGTTCGAGGCGCAAGGATTCGACGTCGGCGGCTCGGACGGCCTGGTCGGCTTCAAGACCCGGATCACGGTCGGCCAGTGGCAGGCCAAGAACGGCGACACGATCACCTGCCTGCCGGATGCCGGGATGATCCGCAGCATCCACTGACGGTGAGACATCGATCATCTTCCGTATGGTCATACCCGAGTGCCGGCCGGCTTCAAGCAGGCCGATGTCGATTCCGCGCGACTTCGTTCGTCACCGCCGTATCGGACAGTGAACCCAGGGAGTTTCACCCATGCGGACGATCACGATCATCGAACATATCTCGCTGGACGGCGTGATACAGGGTCCGGGCGGGCCGGACGAGGACCGGGATGGTGGCTTCGACCTTGGCGGGTGGTCGATGCGGCATGCCGATCCGGCGGTCCGCGAGGCGATTGTCGTCGCGCATGGCGAGGCCTTCGATCTTCTTCTCGGGCGCCGTACCTACGATATCTGGAGCGGCTACTGGCCAAAGGCCGGGAAAAGCCCGATGGCCGACAGCCTGAACGCGGCGAGGAAATACGTCGCGACCCATCGGCCGGAAAGCCTGGAATGGGGACCGGTCGAGAGCCTGGGCGCCGACATCGTGGCGGGTATTGCCGACGCCAAGGCGAAGGACGGTCCTCACCTGATCGTCTGGGGCAGCTCGACCCTGACGCCGGTGTTGCTGCGGCACGGGCTCGCCGACAAGGTGCTGCTGCTCGTCTGTCCGGTTCTGCTCGGGCACGGGAAACGTTTCTTCCCCGAGGGCGCGGACGCCCGCGAACTTTCCCTCGTCAGCACGACGCCGGTGGCGAGCGGCGTGCTGGTCAACGCCTATCATCGCGTCCGGCCGCTGCCGGTCGAGTCCGGGCCGGCCGGCTGAAGCCGGACGGTTTTCGGTCGGATATCAGCGGTAGAGAACCACCGGCACCTGGCAGGACCGGACCATCTCCGTGGTCGTCGAACCGATGATCAGGTTGCGGATCTTCGAGTGGCCATAGGCCCCCATCACCAGCAGGTCGATGCCGTCGGCTTCGACCGCCTCGGCGATCACCTTCTCCGGCTGCCCGGCGACAACCGCTCCCGCCACGTCATAGCCGCCGGCTTCGAGTATCGCCCTGGCGTTGTTCAGCTGGCGGCTCGTCTCGTCCGTCTCGACACCGGCCATGACCAGCCGGCATTGCAGGCCGGCATAAAGCGTGCTGCGGGCGACGTGATCGACGGCCTTCATGCTGCTGGCGCCGTCGTCAAAGGCGATCAGGAAACGCTCGATCGGCTTGAAGGCGCGGGAGGCAACGAATGTCGGCTTGCTGGCCGAGCGAACAATGCGCTCGAGGTTCGAACCGAGATGGAGCCGCGCGAAATCGGCCGCCTCGCCACGCTTGCCGATGACGACCATGTCGGCATGCGCCTCGCAAGCGGCCACTTCCTCGACGAGGTCCCCGATCCTGAGCCGGGTCGTCACGCCCGCGATGCCGGCCGCCTCGATCAGCGCCTTTGCATCGTCGAGGATCGCCCAGCCCCGCTGCTGGGACAGCCGGGCGCGCCGCTCGTCGAGAGCGCTCAACTCTTCGAGGATCGCGGTCCGCGCGCCGAGCGCGATGCTGCCGCTCAAGTCCGACTGCGCCGTCGCCACGTCGCGCCGGCCAAGCACGTGCAGAATCTCGACCTCCGACCCCGTCCGCGCGGCGATCCAGGCGGCATGGTCGCAGACGCTCTTCGAATAGATCGAGCCGTCGACCAGGGCGATGAATTTCGACATGGCTTACTCCTAGAGCAAAACAGGCGAGGCCGCGCGTTTTTTCGGCCCGGACATGCGACAGACCGGCCTGATGGAGAAACGAAACGGAGGCCGCGCGCTAGTGCCCCATCAGGCGTTCGAGGGCACCGGGCTGGTCATGGATGGCGAGCCTGTCGACGATCGTCTCGCTCGCCTCGTTGATGCCGACGATCTCCACCACCGCCCCCTCGCGACGGAACTTGAGAACGACCATGTCGAGCGCCGCGACGCTGGAAATGTCCCAGATATGGGCGCGACTGACATCGATGGTCACCTTCTCCAGCGCCTCCTTGAAGTCGAAGGCGGCGGTGAAGGCGTCAGCCGAGGCGAAGAAGACCTGGCCCTCGACGACATAGGTCCGCGCCTTGCCATCAGGCGACAATGTCGATGTCACCCGGAAGATCTGGGCGATCTTCCAGGCGAAGAAGATGCCCGAGAGCAAAACCCCGACCAGCACCCCGATCGCCAGGTTGTGGGTGAAGACGACGCAGAGCACCGTCGCCAGCATCACCACCGACGACGACCTCGGGTGGGTCCTCAGATTCTTGATCGACGACCAGCTGAAGGTGCCGATCGAGACCATGATCATCACCGCGACGAGCGCCGCCATCGGGATCTGCCTCACCCAGTCGCCGAGAACGACGATCAGGAAGAGAAGGAAGATGCCGGCGCAGAAGGTGGAAAGCCTGCCGCGCCCGCCCGACTTCACGTTGATCATCGACTGGCCGATCATCGCGCAGCCGGCCATGCCGCCGATGAACCCGGTCGCGGTATTGGCGATGCCCTGGCCGATGCATTCCTG
>JAGRKY010000134.1 GCA_020442095.1 Bauldia sp. | reverse complement strand
CCGCACATCGCCCAGGCCTCGTCGACGACGAGGAGGCGATGGGTCTTCGCGACGCTCTCCGCGACCGTCCTGACGTCGAGCGGCATGATCGTCCTGAGGTCGATGACCTCCACCTCGATGCCTTGCGCGGCGAGCGCCTCGGCGGCCTGGAGCGCCTGGGCGACAAGCTGGCCGGCCGTGGCGATCGTCAGGTCGCTGCCAGAGCGGGCAATCCGCGCGACGCCGAAGGGGACGAGATGATCCTCGCCGACCGGGACGTCGCCCTTCGTGGCGAAGAGCGCCTTGGGCTCGAGCATCATCACCGGGTCCGAAGCGCGGAGCGCCGTCTTCATCAACCCCTTGGCGTCGGCCGGGTTGGAGGGCACGCAGACGATAAGGCCCGGGACATGCGCCCATGCCGGATAGTAGGCGCCGCTATGGTGCGGACCGGCGCTGCGCACCGCGCCCATGCCGACGCGAACAATCATCGGCGCGTTCATCTGGCCGTTGCTCATGTAGCGCAGCTTGGCGGCCTGGAGGACGATCTGGCCGCCGGCCTCGAACATGAAATCGGCGAACATCAGATCGGCGATCGTCCGCGCGCCGGTCGCCGAAGCGCCGAGCGCAGCACCGGTGAAGCCCTGTTCGGAGATCGGCGTATCGACCATCCGCGACGGGCCGAATTCCTGGTAGAGGTTCTTGGTATGGGCGAAGGTGCCGCCGCGCTCGCCGGTCCCCTCGCCGAAATACATGATGTGCGGGTCGCGCCGCATCTCCTCGGCGATGCCATCCCGCACCGCGTCGAGCCAGCTCTGCTGGACGGTCGGTCCGATCGCGGGCGGGTTCAGCGCGGCGGCCGGGTTGATCGGTTCAGCATAGACATGCTCGGCGACGGTCGCCGGATCCGGGTCGGTCGCGGCACGGGCGAAGGCGAGCGCCGCCTCGGCTTCCGCCTCGACGCTCGCGTCGATCGAATCGAGATCGGCGTCGGCGATTGCGAATTCATCGACCAGGCGGCGGCGGAAGAGGACGATCGGATCGCGCTGCTTCCAGGCTTCCACCTCTTCCTCGGTGCGATAGGTGCCGACGACGGGATCGCCCTCGTGATGGCCGACGGTGCGGTAGGTCTTCGCCTCGATGAGGGTCGGCCCCTCGCCGGCGCGGGCGCGTTCGATCGCCTCGCGGGCGACCTCCATCACAGCCAGAACGTCATTGCCGTCGACCGCCACGCCGGGAATGCCGTAGGCGGCGGCCTTGGTGGCGATCTCGGGATTGAGGGTGGCGTCGGCCAGAGCCGTGGCGGTGGCGTAGAGGTTGTTCTCACAGACCAGGACGACCGGCGCCCTCTGGATTCCGGCGAAATTGGTCGCCTCGTGGAAGCCGCCATGGTTGATCGCACCGTCGCCGAAGAAGGCGACGCCGATGTCGTCGCGGCCCTGGATGCGGGCGCTGATGCCGGCGCCGACCGCGTGGCTGATGCCGGCAGCGACGATGCCGTTGGTGCCGAAGAGGCCGACCGAGCGATCGTAGAGATGCATGGTGCCGCCGCGTCCGCCGCAGCAACCCTCCGCCTTGCCGTAGAGCTCGGCCATCAGGATATTCGGGTCCATGCCCTTGGCGAGGGCGTGGCCGTGGCCGCGATGGGTGGAGGTGATCCAGTCGCTGTCGCGGAGACCGGCGCAGACGCCGACCGCGGTCGCCTCCTCGCCGATATAGAGATGGAAGAAACCGGGGGTCTCGCCCTTGCGGCAGGCGGCCTGGGCGAGCGTCTCGAAGCGCCGCAGCAGCACCATCTTTTCGTAGAGCGCGAGGAGTGTCGCGCGGTCGTAATGCTGCTTCGGCGCCGTCTTGCTACGGCGGCCGGCCTTGGCGGGAGCGGACATGCGTTTCCTCGATCATCAAAGGGCGCGCCTGGAGACGCGTCGTTCTTGGGTCGTATAATATTATAATGTTATCGCAGCGGGATCACGCTGCCAAGGAGAATCGGCGCCGCCCTTGCGTCGCGGCGCTTTGCGGGTCGGCGCTGCCCGCGGTCGGCGCAAGGGACAGGGGGGAGCCTTCATAGCAGAAGCCGGCCGGGACGCAGATCGACGGCGTCCGGGTCCGGGGCGCTATGAACGGGGTGGCCGGAAGGGGCAGGCATGCGCGCTTGCCCACCCTGGACGTCCTCTCCCGGTAGGCAAGCATACTCACGCGCTCGCCGGCCCTGACAGGGACGGCGCTTTGAACGAAGCCCGTCGGGCTAGGTCAGCGTCTTCAGGAAGGCGATCGAATTCTTCGCGCAGTCGTACCAGTCCGGCGGGTCGTCGTGCTCGACAACGAGGAGCTTTGCCCCGGTCGCCTTGACCGCGGGCCAGACGACGTTCCAGTCGACAACGCCCGATCCGACATCCGCCCAGCCGCCAGCGACGGCGGGATCGTCGGACGCCATGTCCTTCATATGGACGAGGCTGATCTTCGACGCGTAGCGGGAGAGCTCTTCGGGGACGTCGCAATGGGCCCTGGTCAGCCAGCCGATATCCGCCTCCCATCCGAGCGCGGGGGCCTCAAGGATCGCGTCGATCGGGCGCGAGCCATCGTCCAGCGCGATGCACTCGAACGCGTGGTTATGCCAGTTCAGCGACAGACCGGCTGCCTGCGCGGCTTCGGCGTGCTCGTTCAACCGCGCGCCGAAGGCCCTCCACCCCGCCTCGTCGACCGGACGCTCGTCCGGCGCCAGATAGGACAGAACGACTTTCTGTGTGCCGAACAGCCGGGCGATGCGAAGCAGCTCGTCGCGGTTCTCGTCGATGAAATCGACCGACGAAACCAGGCTCGGAATCGTCAGGCCGGCTTTCCTGACCTTGGCGAGGAAGGCATCGGGATCCGATTCATAAATGCCGGGATAGGGCTCGACCCCCGCGTAGCCCAACTCCCTCAGTTTCTCCAGCTGGGTTTCGATCGGAGGGAATTTGCGGGCGCTGAAAAGCTGGAAGGACAGGACATATTCGGACACGACGGTTGCTCCTTCGCGTTTCGATCAGGATCGTTCAAGGAGCGAAGACTAGATACGCATTACGTCGTATCAAGAACTTGAACGTTCGCGATACGAATGGTTTGCCGAGTTGAGGCAGCGTCCGATTGATTTGAAGCGGCAGGAATCCGGCGCTCAGGAGAACTGGCAGCCGCGCGCCTTCAGGGTGTCGTCAACCCACGACCGGTCCCATCGCCCGTGTTCGATCGCTTGGAGAATTTCCTGCTCGCGGGCGTGCTGTGCACGGCTCGCCGCCAGCACCTCTTCGGCCGATCCTCCCGGTATCGCGAGCACGCCGTCCATGTCGCCGATGACGATGTCCCCCGGTTCGATCACCATGCCATCGAGCGCGATCGGGACATTCACCTCGCCGGGACCGTCCTTGTATGGACCCCGGTGGCTGACGCCAGCCGCGTAGACCGGAAAATCGCCGGCAGACAGCACCGCCATATCGCGAACCGCGCCGTCGACGACGAAACCCGCAACCCCACGCGAGCGGGCATGGGCGACGATCAGTTCGCCGATCAGCGCATTGGTCAGATCGCCGCCGCCGTCGACGACGATCACATCGCCCGGTTCGGCGATATCGACCGCCTTGTGGATCATAAGATTGTCACCCGGACGGGTCTTCACGGTGAGCGCTGTCCCGCCAAGCGTCCCGCCTGCATGAATGGGGCGCAGCCGTGCGCCCCCCGCCACCATGCGGCTCATGTTGTCGCTGATCACCGCGGTCGGGATGACGGACAGCGCCTCGACCAGCGACCGATCGCTTCTGACATGTCCTGGCAGGACGCGGAAGCCGAGTGCCATCCTCCCCTCCCTCTTTAATTTGTCCCGGAGGTTCCGGTTTGCTCGCTCAGCAGCCGCCCCGACCGATCGAGCACCTCGATCACGTAGCCGTCGGGATCCTTGAACCAGAGCTGGACCCAGCCGGCGGCGTTCTGGCGGGGGCCGCGGAGGATCTCGAGCCCGTGCATCTCGAGCACCTTGCGGGCCGCCGCCGCGTCATCGACTTCGAAGGCGAAGTGGCATGCATCGGGGCCCTCCGCCTCGCATCGCTTGGCGGTGTTCGAGTGCCAGTCCGAATGCGGAATGAGATGGATCTGGGTGTTGCCGGCCTCGAAGAACAACCCGGGAAACCCGAAGTCGGGCCGGAAGGCCGGTCGCATGCCGAGAATGTCGCGATAGAAACGAGCGCTTCGATCGAGGCTGTCGACCACCAGCGTAACGTGATGCACTGCCTGGACCTTGAGCCTGTCCAGGAGTTTTTCGGATTGGATCGTCTCAGCCATGTGTCGGGGCCTCCACCTTGTGTTCGCCGGAAAGTTCGAGAAATCGTTCCACCGCCTCGCGACCGGTCATGCCGACCGCGACGCCAAGCTCGGCGGCCCTGGAGGAAACCCCGGTAATCCTCGCGTCGAGAAGCTGCTCGGGCCGATAGAGCTGGTCATCCATGTTCCCCTTCACGATCGCCATTGCCGAGCCGACTTCCTCGGCGATCGCGAGATTGAAGATCGCGCATCCGACCACTCCGGCCGGAGTGAGGATCTTGCAGTACTGGGAATCCAGCCACTGATCGGCGGTGCCGATCGCGACACCGTTTTCGAAATGCATCAGCTGCGACTTCGTGGTGGTCTCGCTGTTCCTCATTTCCCGCTCCCTGCCATCCGCCATGACGGCGACCGGACTCAGGTCAGTGGACGAACTCGTTCACGAATTTCGTGGTGAGATAGTCCTGGATGCCTTCCGTTCCCCCCTCGTGGCCGTAGCCGCTCTCCTTGACACCGCACATCGGCGTCTCGGGAAGCCCGAAAGCGACATGATTGATCCCGACCAGACCGGCGCTGAGCTGGCCGGTGAGCTTGCGGGCGTGGCCGAGATCGCGGGTGAAGAGATAGGCGGCAAGGCCGAAGGAAAGCGAATTCGCGGCCGCGATCGCCTCATCAGGCTCGCCAAAAGGCACGATGGAGGCCACCGGACCGAACGGTTCGTCGTTCATGAGGCGCGTATCCATGGGCACCTCGGTCAACACCGTCGGCGGAAAGAAGAAGCCGGGGCCGTTCGTCCTGCGACCGCCGGCAACGCACCGGGCGCCTTTTCGCTCCGCATCCTGCACGAGTTCCGACACCGCATCCCAGCGCCGCTCGGTCGCGACCGGCCCCATCCCCGTCCCTTCCGCGAGACCCGGTCCGACGACGATGTCTCCCGCGGCCGCCGCGAAGCGCTCGACGAATTCCTTGTAGACAGGCCGCTGCACGAAGAAGCGCGACGGCGAAACGCAGACCTGACCGGCATTGCGATACTTGGTGCGCACGAGGGTCTCGACGGCATGGTCGAGATCGGCGTCGGCCATCACGATCACCGGTGCGTGCCCGCCAAGTTCAAAGGTGCATTTCTTCAGGTGATCCCCGGCGAGACGTGCGATCGCCTTGCCGACCGGGACCGATCCGGTCAGCGAGATCTTGCGGATCGCCGGAGACCGGATCAGGGCGTCCGCAATCGCCACGGGTTCGCCAAAGACGAGATTGACGACGCCCGGCGGCACGCCGGCGTCTTCGCACGCCTGGGCAAGCGCCATCGCCGATGCGGGCGTCTGTTCGGCGGGCTTCAGCACACAGGTGCAGCCGGCGGCAAGCGCCGTTGCCACCTTGCGGGCGGGCAGCACGATCGGGAAGTTCCAGGGAGAGAATAAAGCACTTGGCCCGACCGGCTCCCGATAGGTCGTCTGGGTCAGCCCGGCGACCCGCGAGGGGATGGTGCGTCCGTAGGTCCGCTTTCCCTCCTCGGACGCCCAGGTGAAGACGTCGGCCGCCGCGTGAACCTCGGCAACCGCCTCGCCGAGCGGCTTGCCCTCCTCCAGCACCAGCCAGCGGGCGATCGTATCGACACGTTGGCGCAGCAGGTCGCCGGCCCGCCGGATGATCTCGCCACGCTCCCACGCCGACACCGATGCCCAGACATCGGCCGCCCGGTCCGCGGCCGCGATCGCCGCCGCCAGTTCGTTGTCGCTTACCAGGGGGAGATCGGCGAGCGGCTCACCGGTTGCCGGGTCGACGACAAGCAATCCGCTCGCCTCGCCATCAGCGATCCACTTGCCGTCGACATACTGGGCCGGGCGTGGATAGTCCTGATTCTGCATGAGAAGTCCGTCCTAAATGTCCTGGGCGAGATAGTCCGACTGGACGTCGGCGCACCAGCTCCCGACGTTCCAGCGACCGAACGATCCGAGGTTCGGCTTGCCGTCCTCGGCCCAGTAGACCGGGACGTGGATCAGAGACAGGCCGGGATAGTCCAGGGCCGACCGAAGCGCTTCGCGCAGGCTCTCGGGCGTGAAGCCGGCCGAGAGACCATTGACGCCGTGGACGGCCCCGCTCAGTCGTCCATAATCGACCGACGCGTTGTCGAATGTCTTGTAGACGGCGCCGTATTGCAGGGACTGGAGCGTGCTGATCGCGCCCATGCGGCGATTGTCGAGAACGACAATCGCTCCCCTGACGCCATGCTCCACCGCATCGATCAGCGCCTGCGGGTTCATCCAGAAGGAGCCGTCGCCGGTCACCGCGAGGCTGTATCGCGGCGTATCGGCAATGCCGCTCGCGACCAGCGCGCTGACCGCGAAGCCCATGTAGGACGCTCCGCCGTCGGTGAAGGTGTCGCCGATGGTGGCGTCCTCGCAGACCTGCATCGCGTTCGACTGGACATCGCCGGCATCGAACAGCTTCGCCAGATCATGCTCCCGGGCGAAGTCGACGATGGCCTTGAGCGCCGCAGCCTGCGTCAACACGCTGCGCTGCCAGCCTTCGTCATAGCTCGCCGGCGCAGCATAGCGCGCGGCCCGGAAATCCCGCCACTCGGCCTTCTTCCCGGCACAGGCGTCCAGCCAGGCCTGCCGCTCCGGATCGGCGAGCTCGGTCGCGGAGAGGGCATCAACCAGCGCGCGGATCGTCAGGCCGATGTCGCCGACAAGCGCGACCGTCCTGTTGTAATGCAGCGCGTCCTCGACATCGGCGTTGATGTTAATCACCGCCTCCGCCTTCGGGTAGCCGACGCCGGAGCAATCCGCCTGACAGACGCCGCGCGAGCCGATGATGATGGCGAGGTCGGCATTCTCCATCGCGTAGTTGCCGGAGATCGACCCCTTGCCCCCACCGAGATGGAGGTTATGCGGGTCGTCTTCCTCAAGGATGCCCTGGCTGTTCGGCGAGGTGACGACGACCGCGCCGATGGCCCGGGCGAGCGCCGCCACCTCGGCGCCGAACCGTCGCGAACCGCCGCCGGCCTTGATCACGATCCGCTTGTGCCGCCGTATCAACTCGACCCCCCGCTCGATCATGTCGGGGTGGGACGGCCCGAGCTTGACCCTCGACGCCTCCGGCAACGCCCCAAGATTGAGGTCGACCATCTCGGGCTGAATGTTCATCGGGAGATGGATGTAGAACGGGCCGGGCTTGTAGGGGTGATTGACGCGCACCGCTCCCCGCCTGAGGAGGTCCCGCAGGGCGGAAGGCGTGTGCAGAACGTAGGACTCGCCCATCAGCGCCGTGATCCGGCCGAAGACGCCCTGCTCGTTCTTCGGAATCTGCTGGAGGTTCTGTCCTTCACCGTAGGTCGTCTCGTCGCCATAGATATGATAGAGGCCGACGCCGTTGGTGATCGCCGTCAGCGAGCCGGCCATCGCCTGAAGCGCGCCAGGGCCGATCGAGGCGACGAGCGCTGGCGTTTCGCCATACTGCCACCGCAAGGCGGTTGCCGCGTGCGCCATGGCAACCTCGTTGCGGAATGTATAGGTGCGGACAACGGCGGCCTGCTCATAGATACGCAGATACTCGCCGAAGGTCGTCGAACCGTGGCCGAAGATCGCCAGGTACTTCCGGACGCCCTGCTTGAGCAGACCGAGGATCAACGCCTCGGAGGCGGACAGCGTGGCGCGACGATCGAGGGCACCTTGCTCGATCGCGGCTTCGAGGTCGCCATACTCCTTGATTATTTCCGCCCGACGAATGGCATCGGCTTCGATATCCAACGTCCCGTTCCTTCCCGTTCGGCCGATGGCTGGCACGCAAGGAAGCGCGTCCGTCCCGGCTGTTGTTGGAGCAATTCCCGCAACAATTACCGCCCCGACCCGGGCAAACAAGAACGCAAACATTCACGACACGAAGCATCGCCGACTGCGAAAAAGAAGGGCGGACAGCTAGCCCGCCCAAGTCGCGGTCATTGAAAAATCGATGCTGCCTGACGGGTCACACGCAGGGGCTCCGGGCAGGCCCGGCGCCCGTCGGGACGGCTAGAGAATTCCGTATTTGCGATAGACTTCGCCGAGCGGGACACCGGCGCGGATGTCGTCACGCGTCGTGTTCTCGCCGTCGATCTTCTCGGCAGCCCGCGCAATCACTTCGGTGACGATCTCTTTCGGGATGACGACCACGCCGTCTATGTCGCCGTAAACATAGTCACCGCTACGTACCGGGACATTGCCGCATTCGACGCGCGTGTCGCGCGCCACCATCTTTCCTCGTCCACGCGTATCCAGCGGCCCGAACCCGCCATGGAAGACGGGGAAGCCGGTTTCCCGAATCGCGCGGACATCACGAATCAAACCGTCGGTAACGAACCCCGCGGCGCGACGATGAATGGCGGCGGTGGTAAGGAGCTCTCCCCAGGGAGTGAGCCGCTCGGTCGGGCCGTCGCAGGCGAAGACGGCGACTTCACCCGGCTGCAGGTCGTCGATCAGCTCGATCTCGACCTCATACGGGTTTTCGCCATCGGTCACTTCGTAGATCGGCACGAAGAGACCGGTGCGAACCGGACCAAAGACAATCGTGTCGTCGACGATGGGACGTATGAAAGGACGCATTGCCTGATGGGGGTATCCCATCGCGTCCATGACGTCGGAAAGGACAGCCGTATACAGCTTGTTCCTCAGCCCCGCGCAGTCGATATCTTCCGTCCGGCTCATAAAGAATGCCCCTTCCTGGCCCGCACAATCCAATCCGTGCGTTGGCGCGGATCAAACGCGGGGCCGCGGGCTGAATCAAGAAGACAGCATTTCGCGAGGCGAACGACCCAAAGGCGCCTGGGGACTGGCGGCAGTTATCCGCAGAACTTCAGCGGCGCCCGCGCGCCGACCTGATCTGTCCGGTTTTTTCCGCGGTTGTGCGGCTTTCGCTCATCCGCGAGCTGATCCGGTCAGCCGCTCCCTTGACCTCGTCGGCGACAAGCACGTCGAGGCGATCGGTCAGGCGCGGCGTCGGCACGGAGATGCTGATGGCGCCGACCGGACGCTCCCCGGGCATGAGGATCGGAGCGGCGAAACAGATGCATCCGATTTCGTTTTCCTCACGATCGATCGAATAACCGAACCGCCGGACCTCGGCCAAGGCCTGGTCCAGCCGCCGACGCGTGGTGATCGTGTGCTCGGTCAAGCGAAGAAGCGGATTGTTGAGGTGGTCGCCAACCTCCTCGGCCGGCAAATAGGCGAGAATCGCCTTCCCCAATGCGGTGCAGTGAAAGCAATCGCTGTCCCCGACCTCGGCGCGCAGCCGCAGCGGCTTCTTGCTTTCGAGGATGGTCAGATAATGGATGCGCTTGCCCTTGGCGACACCGAGATTGACCGTCTCGCCAAACTTGTCGCGAAGCCGAAACATCTCGGGCTCGGCGATGCAGCGGAGCGCCCTCTCCCGCGCATCTTCCGTCACCAGAAGAAGCGCGGCGGGGCCGATCTCGTATTCGCCGTCGGCGGTGAGATTCGCGTAGCCGAGCGCGCACATGGTCTTGAGATAGCGGAAGGTCGTGGTGCGATTGAGTTCCGCCCGGGCGGCGACCTCGGCAAGCGACAGGGGGCCGCCGGCCTTGTTGAGTTCCCCCAACACCTTGAAGGCGGCAATCACCGGCTTCACGAGATACTGGTTGTCGGTCATTTCGTATCACGAACACGCATGTTCTTTTCCGTTACCGTTTAGCATGCCTTCCTCCCGACTGCAAAGCGACAATTGGGAGCCCGACAATGCCTGACCATGCACATACGATCGCGAAGACGACCTGGGGACCGGTGGATGGCGGCGACGCTGAGCGCTACACGCTCAAGAACCGGGGCGGCATGGAGATCGAGGTCGCGACCCTGGGCGCCACCCTGACGAAAGTCATCATGCCGGACTCGCAGGGCAACCTGGCGGACATCGTCCTCGGCTTCGACAAGCCGGAAGAATACCTCTCGGCCGGCACGTATTTCGGAGCGACCGTCGGGCGCTACGGCAATCGGATCCGGCGAGGCCGCTTCCGGATGGACGGCCGCGAATACACGCTGGCGTGTAACGAAGGCAACAACCACCTCCACGGCGGGGACCATGCTTTCGACAAGCGACTGTGGTCGGCCGTCGCGGAGCCTGAAAGCAACACGGTGCGCTTCCACCTCAAGTCCGATGACGGCGACGAGGGTTTTCCGGGAAAGCTGACGGCCGAGTCCTCCTACCAGCTCGGCGACGACGACACGCTGAAGATCGTGATGCGCGCAAGTGTCAGCCAGCCCTGCCCGATCAACATGGTCCATCACACCTACTGGAATCTCGGCGGGCACGCTTCGGGACCCGTCACCAACCACGAGATCCAGTTCGACGCCGATTTCTACACCCCGGTCGATGAGGAACTGATGCCGACCGGCGAGATCCTCGGCGTCGCGGGCAGCCCCTTCGACTTCACGTCACCGAAGCGTATCGGCCGCGACATCTCGGATATCGAAAACGCCGGCGCCGGCCGTGTCGGCGGAGGATACGACCACAACCTCGTCCTCAGGGGGACCTATGACGGGCTGTATCGTGTCGTGCGGGCACAGGATCCCGCTTCCGGCCGCGGCTTCGAGCTCTACACGACCGAACCAGGCGTTCAGTTCTATTCAGGCGGATATCTCGAGGGCATCCACGGCAAGGACGGAACCACATACAAGCGGTTCGCCGGCTTCACCCTGGAGACGCAGAAATTTCCCGACAGCCCGAACATCGCGCACTTCCCGACGACGCGGGTCGATCCGGGCTCGGTGTACGAGCATGTGATGGAATTCCGGTTCTTCCGCTGATCCGAATTGAAAGAGGCCGGCCCAAAGACTTTGGCCGGCCTCTTCGTCTTTGCCCGACAAATCCGGAGAAGCTAGGCGCCGCTTCCGGTCAGCCGCGCCGCGTCTTCCGCCGTCATCGGCGCCGGCCTGTCGATCTGCGACGTGATGGTGACGTACCGCCCCTCGGCCGCCGCGGTGAGGATCGATTCCATGACCTCGACGATATGGGCGGCCATCCTGCCCGAGCAGCGTGGCATCCGACCCCGCGCATGCGCATCGACCATGTCCGCGACGCCGAGCATCCGGTAGTTGCCCAGCGTCGGGTTGTCGACGGGCCAGTTGATGGCCGCGAACGGCTGGTCCGACGCATCGACCTCCGCATATTCGCCGTCGCGTTCGGAGAAAGCGACGACGCCGCCGAAATAGTTGGGATCGGGAACCAGCATCGTGCCGTCGACGCCATAAAGCTCGATCGGATTGTCGTGGCCGTTGCGCCAGACGTCCCAGCTCGCGGCGTAAGTCACCTGTGCTCCCGAATGGAACTCGATGATCGCGTTGACGGTGGTCGGCGTCAGCACCGGAATGGGCTGACCGGCCTGCGGGCCCGAACCGATCACGCGCTCCTCGAACCCTTTGGACGCAATCGCCGTCACGCCCTTCACCGGTCCGATCAGGTTGATGAGAGAGGAGATGTAATAGGGCCCCATGTCGAAGACCGGGCCGCCGCCCGGGCGATAGAAGAAGGTCGGACTCGGGTGCCACTCCTCCATGCCGTGATTGATGAACTGGCAGGTGCCGGCGATGACCCGACCGATCGCTCCATCGTCGATCAGCCTGCGGGCGGTCTGGGCCGCGCCGCCAAGAAACGTGTCCGTCGCGCCGCCAAGCGCCAGTCCGCGCGCGTCGGCCAGGTCGACCAGAGACTTCGCCTCCTTGTAGGTCAGGGCCAGCGGCTTTTCGGAATAGACATGCTTGCCGGCTTCGAGGCCCGCGACGGAGATTTCGTAATGGGCTGCCGGCACCGTCAGGTTGACGATCACCTCAATCGCATCGTCGCCAAGGATGGACTCGACGCTTTCGGCGCGAATGCCGTGAGCCTCGGCGCGGGCGCGCGCCGCCTCGGGAAGAACATCGGCACAGGCGACGACCTTCAGCCCCGGATAGAGCTTCGCCAACGTCAAATAGGCAGTGGAGATGTTGCCGCATCCGATGATGCCGA
>JAGRKY010000133.1 GCA_020442095.1 Bauldia sp. | reverse complement strand
AATCCGCGTGTCGGTGGTTCGAATCCGCCCCTGGGCACCATTCTACTCACCTGAAAATCAACGGAAAATCCAGGGTGGCGGTTCTGTTGGCCGGCCGTTCGGATGATGCTTGTCGCGCGTTTGCGGCGTCGCGCTCGGCCACTGAGGGCGTCAGCCCTGGCCGGTCACGGGGGCAAACGACAGCGCTATGACGAGGAAGGCGCTCGCCGCCGTCCATGATCCGAGGACCCGGACGCCGATCCCCTGCCAGCGACCGACAAGCCACATCGCGAATCCCGCGGTGAGCGCGACGGCTATTACCGCGCTCACCACGAGGCCGGCGAGCGCGATCCAGGTCTGGCCGTCGATGACGGCGTTGCGTCCCGCATCGAGCCCGATGAGGATGCCGCCGGCGATGCCGAACAGCCCGGGTCCCACCGCGCCGAGGCCGAGCGAGAGGGCGACGGCAAGCCCGGCGGCAAAGACGATGCCGAGCAGGATTGTCAGGGGCGGCGGCGCGACGAGCGACGCCGGTATCGCCAGGGCGACGACGAGCCCGAGCGCGAAAGCCGGCAGGCCGAGCCGGCTCGAGCGCGGCGCCTTCTGGCCGAACAGCAGCCCGAGCCCGACGATCGCCAGCGCATAGGCCGGCACGACGAGCGGATGCAGCATGCCATTGTAGAATTCCCCGATGCCGGGGAAGGGACTATGGGCGTCGGCCGGCCGGACGGTTGCCGCCAGCAGGATACAGGCGGCGAGCCAGCGCTTCACGCAACCCCTGTCAGGAAGGCGAGGCCGGCGACGGCGATCGCGCCGCCAAGGGCGCGGACCGCGACCTTGCCCGCCTCCCATTTGGTGGCAAGGCCGAGGGTGATGCCGGTGAGATGGAGCAGGCCGGTGCCGATGACGAAGCCTGCGGCATAGGCAACCGCGTCGGCGGCCGCCGGCAGCTCGGTGCCGTGGGCATGGCCGTGGAAGATCGCAAAGGCCCCGACCACCACCGCGGCGACCCAGATCGGCGGCCTGGCGCCGAGGGCGACCATGATCCCGAGCACCACCGCCGAAGCGGCGATCCCGACCTCGACGCCGGGGATCGGCACGCCCGCGACGCCAAGACCGCCGCCGATCGCCATGACCAGCGGGAAGACGATCGGCAGGAGCCAGATCGCCGGCGCCCCGAGGAAGGCGCCCCAGAGGCCGACGGCCACCATCGCTGCGACATGGTCCCATCCCGAGATCGGATGCAGGAATCCCGACACGAACCCGCCGGCGACGCCCGCGCCTTCATGTGCCATTGCCGGGGCGGTTGCCGCCAGCAGGATCAATCCGGTCGTCCATGCAATCCGGGCATCGGGTCGATGCTGTGAAAGCTTCATGGGATACGCCCTTCCATCTTCGGTTGGCACCGGCCTCGACGGGATCATTGTGACGCCACCGGCACGTCTTGCCCAGCGCTCCCGAGTTCGTAGCCGCCGCCAGGGAATGCAGCCACCAGGGCGGCGCTGATCTTCTCGATTTCCGCGGCGTCGCCGTAGTAGCGAAGCAGTCCCGCCTCATTCGCGGATCGCCCGGACAAGTCGCCCTTCACCAGGGCCGCCACGACGGGGGCGTCGCTCACCACGACCACCTTGCCGGACAGGGGCCCGGCCACATGGGGCTCGGCGGCTATCCCGTCAGCCCCGGGGCTGAACCGGGTCCACAGCACGGGCCCCATGAGGACCATCGAGAATTCCGGCATGTCCGGGGGCGCTTCGCTGCCGAGAAGACCAGCAAAACGCCTCAGGTTCCGGGCGATGCGGTCGAGGGCGAAGAAGTCGCCCGGCTGGGCGAAATGGGCCGGCCGGAGGATACCCTCGGTGAGCGCCGTATAGACCGCGCCCTCGACATAGAGGGCATTCGGATAGACGACGCTGAGGATGACGCGCTGCGCCGCGGCGCCGTTCGGGTCCTCGAAGCTGCAAGCCAGGCTGCGGACCGGCGCCGCCGCCATCGCGAGGAGTGCAAGGCTGGTCACGAGGGAACGGCGAAGCATTGCGGATACCCCTAGATGAAGGTCAGTCGCTGAATCAGCCAGAAGGCGCCGAGCGATCCGACGACGTAGGCCGGAACCAGTTCGGCCCGTTTCGGCCAGACGAAACCGAGAAGCCGCAGGCTGGCTGCGACGAGCAGCACGATCGCCACGAAGCCAAGCTGTCCGATTTCGACGCCGACATTGAACGAGACGAGCGCCAGCGGAATGTCGGAGGGCGGCAGGCCCGCCCCCGATATCGCGCTTGCGAAGCCGAAGCCGTGCAGCAGTCCGAAGGCAAAAGCGACAACCCAGGGCTGGCGAATGGCGAGGCTGGTGTCGCCCCGGTCGCGACGCACGATCTCGACGCCGAGGAACACGATGGAGAGGGCGATCCCGGCCTGGATCGGGCCGGAGGGCGGATTGACATAGCCGAGGGTTGCCGCCGCCAGGGTGATGCTGTGGGCGATCGTGAAAGCCGTGATCGTCTTCACCAGCATCCACGGCGATCGCACAAGCAGCAGCAGCCCGAAGATGAAGAGCAGGTGGTCCCAGCCGGAAAGGATGTGCCAGACGCCTTCCTTGGCGAAATCGATCGCAACCGCCGACATGCTCGCGCTGGCATCGATCTCGACCCACGGCTGCGAAGCCCGGGCGATCCCCATCCAGCTCCGCCCGTCCAGGAGCTTTGCCCGGACCACCACGTCGGTGATCGTCAGCTCGAGGCCGGGAAAGGCGATGCGGTCGCCGGTAAGGCCGTCCGGCCCGGCATCGATCCAGCGGCGCTCCAGAAGGGAGTCGCTGAGTTGCTGGACGACCGGGTCCTGCATGTTGCGGACGCCGTCGGGGAGGCGCAGGACGACGGGCAGGGGCAGGCTGCCGAGCATCGGCGTGCGCCACCGCAGGTCATACTGGCCGGGCGCAGTCTCCTCGATTTCCAGATAGGCCGGACGCGACTCGTGGGCGTGACCCGTCGGGATGACGGAGAGCCATGCCAGCACCGCCAGGACCGGCACCAGGCCAAAGGCGATCAGGGCCCGCTTCACAGCGGCGCTCCGTCATCGGACACCGCGGCACTGGCGGCGGGGACCGCCCTGGATACGTCGGCGATCGCATCCTCCGTCGGGACGGGAAGCAACACCGTGTATTTCGCCCGCATCTCGTCATAGGCCTTCTGCCACGCGGCGGCCTTCTGCTTGCCGAGCCACGCGGTCTTCACCTCTTCGGCGATCTCCTCGAACGCGGGCACCCGGCCGGGGATGATCTTGTCGACATAGACAAGATGCCAGCCGAGCCCCGACTGGACCGGCCCCTGCCAGCTTCCGGCAGGTAGCTGGGCGACCGCCTGCGCGAATTGCGGCCCGAATTCGCGGGCGATCGCCTGTGGGGTGCGCTCGCCGTAGTAGTCCTGAAACATGAAGCGGTCGCCGGGTGCGGTCCCTTCCGGCAAAGTCTCGGGCTGGCCGGCGAGGCCCGCCAGTGCCGCCTCGGCATCCGCCCGCGCGTTCTTTCCGCGACGGTCGGGCGAGAAATAGAGATGCCGGAAGCTCACCCGCGGAGCCATCCGGAACAGGTCGCTGTTTTCGGCGAACCACGCCTTCAGCTCGTCGGTCGTGGGGGCGTGCGCAGTCACCGTATCCTCGGCGATGAACTGCATCTTCTGCGCCATGCGACGCATGACGATGGTGTCGTCCTTGTCGAGCCCGAGGGCCAGCGCCTCGCGGTAGAGGATGTCCTGGCGCACCCGGTCCTCGACCAGGGCATTGAACTCTTCCTGGGTTGGCGGTCGGCTCCACTGCGCCTCGAATCCGACGATGAGCTGGGCGACGTCGTCGACGGTGTAGCGGATCTCGGTTTGCGAGGCCGGCGCGTCGGTCTTGTCCCGCAGCAGCGCGAAAGCGCCGAACATCACCCCGCCGAGGATGACGAAATGGACGAGGGGGTCACGGGCCATGCGATGCATGGCCCGTCCGATGGATGTGCTGGACACGTTCAACCTCGCGGCGTCACGCCTACCTCTTGATATCCAGGTGCAGGTAGTCCGGCTGCTTGTCGACCGGGATATCCTGGTCCGCCTTCGGCAGATCGACCAGGTCTTGCGGCCCGCGGAGCAGGATCTCGTAGTTCGCGTAGCCGAACTCGTTGCTGCGCGCGCCGTAGTAGGTGGGCTGGGCCTTGGCCGTATTGCCGGCCTGGGAGCCCATCGTCTTGTAGACCTTCATGCCGATCGGGGTTTTGGAGATGAAGGTGTTAATCTGCCCGTCGGCGATCGTGTAGGGCTTGGCGAGCACCTGGTAGGACTCGAGCGGCAGGTCGCCGGAAAGGCTCGGCAGGATCGCCCGGGCGCCGACATAGTTCACGTCGAAGGTACCGGACTTGTCGTAGTGCACCTTCATCACGCCGCCGGTGACGTTGTTGCGGACCCAGATCGCCTTGTCGACGATGAGGTTCTTCAACTCGTCGTCGGTCAGCGCCTGGGCGCCGCTCGACTCGAGGTCGGCCACGGTGATCCCGTCTGCCGCGGTGCTGCCGGCCGGCGGCGCGTACCAGATCGGCGAGCTCCATGCGCGTTCCTGGACGGTCGCCGGCACCACGTCGGGAATCTCGATGCCAAGCTTGACGGCCTGGACCGTGGTCCAGCGCGGCGTCGGGATCTCCAGCACGCGAGCATAGTAGAAGGCGCGCAGGTCCGGATCGAAATCCGGGTCGGTCCAGACCGTGGAAAGCTCCGTCGCCCCGTATTCGTTGGTATAGGTTGCGGTCTTCAGGTCGACGGTGCTCTGGATCGGGGGAACGTGCCCGGTGTCCAGCGCCGGCTCGCGATCACCCGCCCAGACCACGTCATAGACCTTCTCGAAGCTCTGGCCGTCCTTGGTCCAGCCCTTGACGATCTGGATCCGGTCGAGATTGCCCGATTCGGGGTCCTTCACGGCCCAGACGACGAAACTCGGCGCCTTGGCGCCGTCGGGCGCGGCGGGCAGGTCGGCGCCCATCGTCGTGCCGCCGGCATAGGCCTTGGCCACCCAGTCGTCGTCCTTGAGCAGGTCCTTGCTGTAGTTCCAGCCGCCGAACAGCCGGACCTGGATCCAGACGCCGCTGGTGCCGAAGGTCTCGCGCCGCTGCATGGCGTCCCAGAGCGACGCGCGGGTGTTCTCCTCGGCCCAGATGCCGGTCAGGCCGGCGGTGCTTTCCTTGCGGACATCGAGCCCGGCGAAGATGCGCCCGCCCAGCCGGGTCTGGATCAGGCCGTCGTTGACGCCGTGGCCGGCATAGGCGTTGTTGGTGCGATAGGGGACGCCGGTATTGTGGCTGTCCGACCCGCCGACGAAGCCGAAGATATAAGGGTTGTAGCCGCGGGCATCCTGCATCGCGAGGCCGTCCTTCAGCGCCTGCCGCGCGTAGGAGCCGACGATGCCGGGAACCCGGCCGGAGTCCTCGGGCAGGCCGATCAGGAAGCTCATCAGTTCGTAATTCGCGAACTCGTCGTTGGGCGAGAGGAGCGGATGCGTTTCCGATTGCCCCTTGAGCTGCTTGATCTCGATCAGCCGCTCGTTGCGGGTCCGCGCATCCGCCCAGGCCGCGTCGATCGGCCGGCCGAGGCTGTCGACATCGGTCGGGTACATCCAGCCGTCCGACAGGTTGGCGTTATGCGAGATCGCGAGGAGTTCGTTGCCCGCCTTGCGCTGCTCGTCCATCCACTTCCACAGGTCTTCGGGATGCCAGGAGAACAACGCCGAATAGGGCTGTTCCGGCACCTTGTCGCAATCGCGGAAATAGATGTTCCGGTGCAGGTTCCGGAAATCGTATTGCGACGTCCATTCATAGGAGCAGAAGGCGGTGAACTCGCCGGGCTTGTTATGTGCGTTGGCGATGTCGATGTTCTCTTTCCAGACGGTCCCGGCGATTTCGGGCGTCATGAAAGCCTTGACCGGCGGCTTGCTGATCATCGCCACGAGGTAGTTGAACACCTTCTGGACGTCGGCCGGGTCATTCGGGTCCTTCAGGATCAGCGGCTGCGCCTCCGCCATCTTGCTGACCGCAGAGCCGGGCGTGTTGGCCTGCTTGGTGATGCCCACGTATTCGGAATGGTCGGTGACGCCCATCCAGTCCAGCGGCCGGTCGATGGTGATGTCGTAGCCAAGCGGATGCTTGATCGTCTTGCCCTGGGCATAGTCCAGCGCGTCGCCCGGCCCGGTTATGTGGTTGCCGAACAGCCAGGCATCCACCGACCAGCTCGTATGGACATGCTGTTCGCCAAAGAAGGCCTTCCGGCTCGCCGGGTTGTCCTCGGCAAGCGCCGCGGTACCCGAAAGCAGCACCCAACCGGAACAGGCCGCCGCGCTCGCCAGCGCGAAGGAACGAAATCGACCGCTCATAACCATCCTCCATAAGGGGCGGCCGAACCGTCCGGCCACTCCCGATCACCCCATGCCGGGCATCGACCTCCCGGCAGCCTGACATTGCCCCGATCGGAACCGCACCGCAGCGTAGGCTACGGGTTGATGCCCTAGCCTACGGGCCCGACGCCCGTGCAAGACGCATTGGCCCGGTCGAAATCCGCGATCCCCGGACGGCAAACTCCCTCCGGTTCCGCGGTTTCTTGGTCCAGTCCGGTCACCCGTAAGACGGCCGCGAGATATTCCTCCGGCCGCGGCCGAGAGCATTGATTTATTTGTGCTTCTCGGCCAAGTTGCGCTTTAATGCTACCGTTGGCAGCGACGGGATTTTTCCTTCGCGCGCCACATCGTGCCATCCGGGACAACGAACATTGGGCGGACGCAAGGACAGGCCCGGGACGTCACGGCGTTCGCATCATCAGGTTCCGTTGCTCCGTGGCGCAGCGCTGATGCCCTTCGTGCGCTGGATGCAGGAGAATGGCCGTCCGCTCGAGGCCCGGCTCAGAGCCGCCGACCTGTCGTCGCTCCCCTACCACGAGCCCGATCGACCCATCGCGGTCTTCAGTGCGGTGCGGTTCCTCCTGGAAGTGGTCCGCGCCGAAGGGCCGGACATCGGCTGTCGCGTCGTCACGCCGAGATCGATCCGGCAGATCGGCAGCCTGGGCAGGATCACGGAGGGCGTCCGCACGCCACGCGAGGCGCTGGCGCGGATATCCGCGGCCATGCCGCGACACTGCACGCACGAGCATTTCCTCGTCGCCGATGAGTCGGGGATGATGATCGTCAGGGAGTTCTTCGCCCTGCCGATGGACGATGAGATCCTGAATATCGAGCAGCAATACGTCGCGGCGATCATCAAGTCGATTTGCGCCTCCTCCGGAGCCCGCGGGCCGCTCCTCGAGCGCATTGAACTCGTGCCTCACCCGGAATACGGCCTGGACCATCTGCGCACCTGGTTCGAGGGTGAACTCGTCGCGTCGCAGACGCGCGCCCTTGTCGTGTCGATTCGTCCCGACATCGCGGACCGCCCGTCCCCCATCCTGGCAAGGGGGCGACGGAGCGCGCCTCCCGAAGACTGGCAGCGCATGTCCGTTGTCGGCGACTTCGCCTATTCGGCCCGGATCGTCATTGCCGGTATGTTCGAGGAGGGCAGCCCTTCCATCGAGCGCCTCGCCCGCGCCGCCGGCCTCGCGACGCGGACACTCCAGCGCCGGCTCGCCGATGAGGGCACGAGCTTCTCGGAATTGCTGGAGGAGGTGCGCCGGACCGAGGCCCTCAGGCTGCTCAAGAATCCCGACGCGCCGATCGGCCAGATCGCTGCAGCGCTCGGCTACCGGCGGCAGGCCAGCATTTCCAGGGCCGTCCGCCGCTGGACCGGGGCGACCCCGCGCAACGTCCGGTCTTCCCGATCGGATTGACCGGGGGCGGCAACGGCTGACCGGGAGCCGGTGGGGAGTGGCCTCTTCCCGGAACCGACAGGTGTCGTGCCTCGCCGGCAAAAGTCCAGAATGAACAGAACGGCGTCTTTCTCAACCGGCCGATTCCGTTAGGTTACGCGCTGTTCGGGAAAATGAGACGTCCACCGGGAAAGGTGGGCCCGCTTCCGGACCGGAGGGAACCCATGGATGAGCAGGGCCTGATCGCCGATTGCCGGCGATCAGCGGACTCTACACGCAACGGTTTCAATCGTTTGCCAATGCCGGCGCGAGGTTTCGCTGCCGAATGCGGCTTCGCGCGCGTGCCCGCTGACGCGGGTCGTCCCGTGTGCGTCCTTGACGGCGGTGGCCCGCCGTCGCGCGGATCGAGAGCCGCGTCCTCTTCCATTTCAAGATTGCCGAAGGGCGCCGAGCGGCGGGCGGTTATCTGCCCGTCGCGACCCGCGACAGCCCTCATGTGCCGCGTTGCCTGAAGGAGAAAGAGACTTGAATCCAGCCACGATCGAACTGTCCGCCAGCTACTGGTCCGTGTCGGGCAATGTCTATGCCGGCGGGCCGGACGAGGTCAGTCCCTTCGATTTCACCGAGCGCGTCGAGACGGCCAGCCGCATCGGGTATCGCGGCATGGGGTTCGTCCACGCCGACCTGGTGGCGGTTGCCGACCGGATCGGCTTCCCCGAGATGAAGCGCATCCTCGATGGCAACGGCATCAAGTATGTCGAGGTCGAGATTGTCATGGACTGGTTCACCGACGGCGAACGGCGCGCCGCGTCGGATCGGGTCCGGGCCGATCTTCTCCGCGCCGCCGAGGCATTGAATGCCTGTCACATCAAGGTCGGCGGCAACATCGAGGACATGGGCAATAAGGTCTGGCCGCAGGAAGTGATGGCCCGCGACTTCGCCGTGATTTGCGACCAGGCGGCCAACGTCGGAACGCGCATCGCGCTGGAGCTGATGCCGTTCAGCAATCTCCGCACGATCGACCAGGGCGTTCAGCTCGTCCGCGATTCCGGGACGAAGAACGGCGGCCTGATGCTCGACATCTGGCACCTGGCCCGGGGCGGAGTCGATTTCGATGACATCCTCCGGATGCCGAAGGAACTCATCTACTGGGTCGAGATCGACGATGCCGATCCGGAGATCGTCGACGACCTGTGGACCGATACGATCCACCATCGCCAGCTCCCGGGCGAGGGCTGCCTCGATATCCAGGGCTTCCTCGCCCGTGTCTTCGAGGCCGGCTACACCGGACCCTTCGGCGTCGAGATCATCTCTCACCGGCACCGGCTGCTGCCGCTCCAGGAAGCGGCGCAACGCGTCTTCGATACGTCGATGCGGGAATTTGAGAAGGCCTTGGCCGGGGCATCAGCCAAAGCGGCCGCCCCGAAATGAGAACATCGAAATCCGACCGCACAGGCATTGCTGTCGGCCGGCGGTCTGGGCAGCAACAGTCCCAACGATAACCAGGCCGCCTCTTCTGCGAAGTCCCAGGTGGAAACAGAACCAGAGGTCATGAACATGAGCGTTTCAAAAAGACAGAATGCCGTCCGTCCCCTGATCGGCGGGCTCGCCGTTGCCGCGATGGCGACCGGCCTGGCGATCGGAACAGCGGCCGCGGGAGGAGAGACGATCGGCTACTCGGCGCCGTTCCTGTCCGATCCCTTCCAGGCCATCATGGCCGACCTGACGACCAAGGGCGCCGAGTCCGCCGGCCTTGACCTGCTTCCGGTCACCAACGCCAATGCCGACGCCGGCAAGCAGATCACCAATGTCCGCACCATGCTTTCGCAGGGGGCCAAGGGCCTGATCGTCGTTCCGGTGGACAGCGACGCGATCATCCCGGCGCTGAACTCGGCCGCCGAGAAGAACGTTCCGGTCGTCACCATCGATCTCGGCCCGGCAGGCGGCAAGGTCGCCATGATCGTCCGCGCCGACAACAGCCGGATGGGCGAGGAAGCCTGCAAGGTGATGGGCAAGGCCGTCGGCGGCAAGGGCAAGGTGCTGTCGCTGCTCGGCGACCAGGCATCGATCAACGGCCGTGACCGCACCACCGGCTTCAACAACTGCATGAAGGCCCAGTTCCCGGACATCGAGATCATCGAGCAGCCGACCTACTGGAAGACCGAGACGGCGACCGCGGCGGCGCAGACGGTGGTCGGCGCGACGCCCGATCTTGCCGGCATCTACATGCAGAGCGACTCGGTGATGCTCGCCGGCGTGCTCAACGTCCTGAAGAGCGCCGGCAAGCTCAAGGCGGTTGGCGAGGAAGGCCATCTCCCGCTCGTCTCGATCGACGCGACGCCCTATGCGCTCGACCAGATCCGGGCCAACATGCTCGACGCCGCGGTGTCCCAGCCGCTGGAGAGCTACGTCAAGTTCGGCCTCTCCTATCTTGAGGACGCGATGGCCGGGAAGACCTTCTCCACCGGTCCGACCGACCACGACAGCCAGATCGTCGAGTTCGAGGGCAACCTGATGGACCTGCTGCCTTCGCCGGTCGTCACCGCCGAGAACGTCGACGATGCGGCCCTCTGGGGCAATCAGGTGAAGTAGCGTTGGTTAATCTCCTCCCATGGCGATAGACCACGATCGCGCGGACGGCAGCCCAGGGGCTGCCGTCCGGTTCGCTGCCGAAGTCAGGAACGTCTCGAAGTCGTTCGGCATGACCCGGGTGTTGCGGGACGTGTCGGTTTCGATTGCGACCGGCGACTCGCGCGCCCTGGTCGGCAGGAACGGTGCCGGCAAGTCGACGCTGGTGGCGATCCTCAACGGCTTGCTCGTTCCGGATTCGGGCGAGGTGCGTCTCGCCGACAAGCCGGCGCCCGGCCTCGGCCAGAGGTCGGAATGGCACACCCGGGTGGCCTGCGTCTTCCAGCGCTCGAGCGTCATCCCCAATCTGACGGTTGCCGAAAACCTGTTCCTCAACGCCCAGCCGACGAAGGCCGGCTGGATCAGCTGGACGAAGCTTCGGCGCGCGGCGCGCCAGGTGCTGGACGAATGGGAGCTCGACGTCGATGTCGACGCCGAAGCCTCCAGGCTGACGGTGGAGCAGCGCCAGATCGTCGAGATCGCCAGGGCGCTCCGCCAGGGCAGCCGCTTCATCATTCTTGACGAACCGACCGCCGAGCTCGAGGGCCGCGAGGTCTCGCGGTTGTTCGAGCGTATCGGGCGGCTCAAGGAAAGCGGCGTCACGTTCCTCTACATTTCCCACCATCTCCACGAGATCTACGAGGTCTGCAACAGCGTCACCGTGCTGCGTGACGGGCAGGTCGTTGCGCAGTCCGATCTCCGCGACATGCCGAAGAACGACGTCGTTGCCGCGATGGTCGGCGACGCCGCCCGGCAGATGCCGACGGAGCAGGTCCGGCAGTCACGTTCCGAATCCGACGCCCGGACCACCCTGACCGTCGAGGGCCTGAAGATCGAGAACGAGGTTCACGGCATCGATCTCTCGGTTGCCGCCGGCGAATGCGTCGGGCTCGCCGGGCTCGCCGGCTCCGGCAAGGAACATGTCGCCAAGGCGATTGCCGGTCTCGTCACGCCCGAAAGCGGCAGGATCACCGTCGATGGCGTCGCTCTGAAGCCCGGCGAGGTGTTGGATGCCCGGCGCAAGGGCGTCGGCTACGTTCCCCGGGACCGTCACGGGGACGGCATCGTCCCGCTACTGTCCGTCGCCGAGAACGTCACCCTGACCACCAATGACGATCTCGGGCCCGGCGGCGTGATCCTGCCGTCGCGTCGCGACGAGCGCGCCACCGCCACGATCGACGCGTTCCAGATCGTCACCTCCTCGACGGCCCAGCCGATCGGCGAGCTGAGCGGTGGCAACCAGCAGAAATGCGTGATGGCGCGCGCCCTGTCGTCGGCGCCGAAGGTGCTTGTCCTCGTCTCGCCGACGCAGGGCGTCGACATCGCCTCCAAGGCGGCGCTGTTCCGCATCATCGAGGATGCGCGTTCGCACGGAACCTCCGTGCTGATCGTCTCCGACGATCTCGACGAGCTGATCGTCTGCGACCGCGTCGCCGTCATCTTCAAGGGAAAAATCACCGGCGAGTTCGCCGCCGGCTGGCACGACAAGACGCTCGTTGCCGCGATCGAGGGAGTTGGAAACGAATGAGCGAAGCGGCAACCGGGAAAGTCGGGGCGGAGCGGGCAGGCGGGTCCTCGCATGGCATGCTGTGGCGCCTGCGGGAGCTCACCCTGGTGCCCGCGATCATCGTCGCGGTCATCGCCGGCTCCTTCCTCAGCGATGCCTTCCTCACCAGCGACAACATCCTCAACATCCTCCAGCAGTCGTCCGAGCTGTCGGTGCTGGTCATCGCCCAGTCGCTGGTGCTGATCGCCGGCAAGTTCGATCTCTCGCTCGAATCGACCGTCGGGCTGGCGCCGATGGTGGCCGCGTGGCTGATGCTCACCAACACCACGCTCGGAGGCTCGGGCATCGGGCTCGACGTCGGCTGGGCGATCGTCGTCCTGTTCGCGATCGGCGCCGTCGTCGGCTTCGTCAACGGGCTGTTCGCCGTCCGCCTCGGGCTGAATGCCTTCATCGTCACGCTCGCGATGCTGATCCTGCTGCGCGGCATGACCCTCGGCATCACCAACGGCAAGACCCTGTTCGATCTGCCCGAGCCCTTCCTCTATATCGGCAACGCCAAGTGGATCGGCGTTCCGGTGTCGATCTGGCTGGCCGGTTTCCTCTACGTCGTCTTCGGCCTCTTCCTCCGCTATCACCGGCTCGGCCGCGCCCTCTATGCGATCGGCGGCAATCCCGACGCGGCCCGCGTCGCCGGCATCCCGGTGGAGCGCATTGTCTGGGGCGTCTACATCGTCGCCGGCATCCTCGCCGCACTCGCCGGGCTGATGCTGACCGGACGCATCGCGTCGGTCGTCTCGAGCCAGGGCCAGAACATGATCTTCTACGTCTTCGCGGCGGCAGTGATCGGCGGCATCAGCCTCAACGGCGGACGCGGCAGCCTGTTCGGAGCCCTGACCGGGGTGCTCCTCCTCGGCTTCCTGCAGAACATTCTCACCCTGTCGCGGGTCCCGGCCTTCTGGATCGACGCCGCCTATGGCGCGATCATCCTCGCCTCGCTGGTGCTGACCCGGGTCACAGCCGGCCGACGGGAGAGCTGACCGGCCGGGAAACCGGCAACCGGAGGAGCGACGCCGGCGGTGTCGCTCCTCGCTTCTGCCCGACGCGGAGCATCTGTCGGGATGGATAATTGTATCCGGATGTCACATCGGCCCCGGACGACAGATCCGCGTACAAAACTACCGTCTGACGGCAAATTCTGAAGACACTTTGCGGCCATAACCGGCGCGAAAGCGACGGTCGGTTCCGGCTGCGCTCCGTCGGAGGGGAGGCGGGAGCGCGACCCTGTGTCAACGAAGGCGATGCCGATCCAGCCAGTTCGAGGACCCTCGTGTCGGGCGACGCGAAGGCAATTGCCATACGGAGTTCATCATGCCGACTTTTCTGCAGCGCTACGCCACGCCTTTCGTCACCGGGCTGTTCCTGGTGTCGCTCGTCTCGGGCATCGCGCTGTTCTTCCATTTCGGTCCGACCGGCTTCCGCGGCATGCACGAATGGCTGAGCATGGTGCTCATCCTGCCTTTCGTCCTTCATATCTGGAAGAACTGGCGGCCGATGCTGAACTACCTGCGGCGCGCGCCGATGGCGATCGCCCTGGTCCTGTCGCTCGTCGCGGCGCTTGCCTTTTTCTACCCTTCCTCGGGGACCGGCCGCGGCGCCGGCGGCCCGCCCCAGTTCACCCTCGCCCAGAAGGTGCTGGCGGGTTCGCCGAACGAGGTCGCGCCGCTTTTTGACACGACGCCGGAGGCGCTGCTGTCGGACCTCGCGGCCGCCGGCTTCACGGCCGGCAATACCGACCAGCCGCTGACCGAGATCGCCGCGACCTCGGGCAAGAGCGATGCCGAGATGGCGGCCTTCCTGGTCGGGATCGGCGGATAGGGATGCTCCGCTTCGTCTCGGTGCAGGTTTGACAGATAGAGTATTGTATACGATAAGCGGTCGCGTCTGAAACATCACACGGGAAGCCCAAGGTGTCGGAAGCGCGCGTCCAGAGCAGGATCACCACGGATATCGATTTCGACCGGGAAGGGCGCCAGGCGTCGTATCTGCGCGCGCCGCTCTCCCGCAATACCTCCGGCTGGGGGACGATCGAGATCCCGATCGTCGTGGTCAAGAACGGCAGCGGCCCGACCGTCCTGCTGACCGGCGGCATCCATGGCGACGAATATGAGGGCCAGATCGCGATCTCGCGGCTGGCCGCCGAACTCGATCCGGCCGATGTCTCCGGCCGGGTGATCATGCTGCCGGCGGTCAACATCCCGGCGGTGATGGCCGACAAGCGGCTCAGCCCGATCGACGACCGCGACATGAACCGCTGCTTCCCCGGCAATCCGCGCGGCACCTTCTCGGAGATGCTCGCCCATTTCATGGACGGCGTGGTGCTGCCGCATGCCGACATCTCGGTCGATGTCCACACCGCCGGGCATTCGTTCGATTCGGCCCTGTCGACGAACATGCACTACG
Organism: Bauldia sp.; assembly: GCA_020442095.1. Next base: position 2,886 of record JAGRKY010000133.1, on the reverse strand, counting down.
TTCCGGACGCCGGTATCCGTGCCCGCACCATGGCCGCGGCCTCCGCCTTCGGCGCGCCGTTCAACGTCGTCTTCTGGGGCGTTGACGAAGGCGCCACCTTCACCTCCTGCGTCGAGCGGCGCGGCATCGTCTCGATCGGCACCGAGCTTGGCGGCTGGGGCCGGGTCAATGTCGAGGGCGTACGCATCGCCAAGCGTGGAATCCGCAACGTTCTCAAGCATATGGGTGTCCTGGCCGGGGAGCCGGAGACCGCCCAGCGCGACGGCAGCGCCGCCACCCGTCACATGATGGTCCGCGACCAGGATGGCTTCACCTTCGCGCCCTCGGCCGGCCTGTTCGAGCCTTGCCACACGGTCGGCGAGGAAGTCGAGGCGGGCGAGACGGCCGGCTTCATCCACTTCGTCGAAGATGTCGACCGCCCGCCGATCGAGTTGCGCTACAAGCGCTCCGGTCTGATATGGATGAGTGCAGGTCCGGGCCGCGCCGCTCGGGGAGATTGCGTCGCGGTCGTGATGACGGACTATGTGGAGCCGACCGATTCGAACTAACGGCGGCGGAACCGCGGGCGACGGCAGATGACGATGCAGAGAGCCTCATTGAGAAGCGCGACGACCTGGAAAGCGGAGCCGCAGCGCGAGCTGGAACCGCTGACCCCGAAGACACTCGTCGACCAGGCGGTGGAGGCGATCATCCACGCCGCCGCCACCGGCGTCTTCCTGCCGGGGGATCGCGTCGTCGAGGCGGAGGTCGCGCGCCGCCTCAATGTCAGCCGGGTTCCGATCCGCGAGGCGCTTCGGCTGCTCGAAAGCCAGGGCATCCTCGTCAACGTGCCGTATCGCGGCATGCGGCTGATGGAGGTCGATGCCGGCCGGTTGCGGAAGATCCTCGAGGTGCGGCTGGCGCTCGAGACCTTCGCCGCCTTCAAGCTTCAGGATATGTGCAAGAGCGATCCCGAGACGGTCGCGCCGCTCGATCGCGTCTGCACCAACCTCGCCGATGCGGCGAAGCGGAAGGACACTTATGGCATCGCCATATACGATGCCCAGTTCCACCGCACCCTCTGCTCCCTGACCGGCAACGAGGTGCTGGTCAACACCTGGGAGCCGCTGTCGAACCAGCTGACCATCATCTTCGGTCTCGCGACGCTCCAGATCGACATGCAGTCGATCGCCCAGGAGCATTTCGACCTGACCGAGCTGATCCGCTCCGGCCGCAAGAAGGAACTCGAGGCGAATCTCCGCCTCCACATCCTCGATTCGCCGCAATCGATCGACTTCGATGCGCTGGTCGCGCGGCGCGAGGCCTCGGCGGCGAAGAAGAAGCGCTAGTCTCGCGACCCGGCCTTCGACACGCCGTCCTCAGCCGGCGCGATCAGCTTCGTTCGGATGATGGCACGCGGCCAGCCGGCCGTTGCCCATGTCGCGGAGCGCCGGCTCTTGCCTGCCGCAGATATCGGTCGCGAAGGGGCAGCGCGGATGGAAGCGGCATCCGGCCGGCGGGGCGATCGGGCTCGGCACGTCGCCGGTCAGCGGCGCGCGCCGCCGCGTCGCCCGTTCCGGATCGGGCACCGCGATCGCCTGGAGCAGCGCCTGGGAATAGCGGTGCAGCGGCCGCTGGTAGAAAGCCTCGGCCGGCGAGAGCTCGACCAGCCGCCCGAGATACATCACCCCGATGCGGTCCGAGACCTGGCGGATGACGCCGAGGTCGTGGGAGATGAACAGGTAGGTGATGCCGAACTCGTCCTGCAGGTCCTTCAGGAGGTTGAGGATGTCGGCCTGGACGGAGACGTCGAGCGCCGAGACCGGCTCGTCGGCGACGATGAATTCGGGGCCGAGGGCGAGGGCGCGGGCGATGCCGATCCGCTGGCGCTGGCCGCCGGAAAGATCGGCCGCGAGCCGGTCGATCATGTCGGGCGGCAGGCCGACCCGCTCGACCAGCTCGGCCACCTTGCGGCGGCGCTCGGCCGGCGTGCCGATGCCGTGGATGGCGAGCCCGTCGCCGACGATCTGGCCGATGGTCTTGCGCGGATTGAGGCTCGCCATCGGGTCCTGGAAGACCATCTGCATGTGGCGGCGGAGCGGCCTCAGCGCCCGGGTGCCGAGATGGGTGATGTCACGGCCGTCGTAGCGCAGGGCGCCGCCGGTCGGCTCCATCAGCCGGACGATGCAGCGGGCGAGCGTCGACTTCCCGCATCCCGATTCGCCGACGAGGCCGAGCGTCTCGCCGCGTGCGATCGCGAAGCTGACGTCGTCGACGGCGTGCACCTTCGCCCGCGCCGGGCCGAGCCCGGTCCGCACCGGGAAATGCTTGACCAGGTGGTCGAGCTCGACGAGAGGCGCGCCCGCGCTCATGCCGGCGTCCCCGCGTTCCTGGCCGGGTCGAGACCCCAGGGGTTCTCCTCGCCCGGAAGCCAGCAGCGGCCGAGGTGGTCCGGCGGCACCTGCCGCGCGTCGAGATCCGGCATCTCGCCGCACCTGTCGAAGGCATAGTCGCAGCGCGGTGCGAAGGCGCAGCCCGGCGGCCGCTCCGCGGTCAGGCCCGGCGGCGCACCCCTGATCGAGCTGAGCCGCGCCACCCGCGGCCGGTCGGGGGAGGGCATCGCGGCGAGGAGCCCCGCGGTATAGGGATGCCGCGGATTGTGGAAGACGTCGCGCGTCCGGCCATATTCGACGCATTGCCCGGCATACATGACCAGCACCCGGTCGGCGATCTCCGCGACGACGCCGAGGTCGTGGGTGATCAGGATGACGGCCATCCGGTACTCGTCCTTGAGCCGGGCGAGGAGGTCGAGGATCTGGAGCTGGGTCGTCACGTCGAGCGCCGTGGTCGGCTCGTCGGCGACGAGCAGGGCAGGGCTGCACGCGAGCGCCATGGCGATCATCGCCC
>JAGRKY010000011.1 GCA_020442095.1 Bauldia sp. | reverse complement strand
TGCTTCTCGGCGGAATCGCCGTCGCCCTCGACGAGGTGACGGAAGAAGTCGCGATGCGCCTCGACATGGCGGTCGAGATTCATGCTGAGGAAGCCGGAAATCTGCAGGAAGCCCGGATAGACGTTGCGCATGAAGCCGGGATGCGGGAACGGCACCTGCATGATGACGTTGCGCCGGAACCAGTCGAGATCGTGGTCATGGGCAAGCGTGTTGACCGCGGTCGGATTGATCCGGGTATCGATCGGCCCGCCCATCAGCGTCATTGTCGCCGGCAGGTACTGGTCGTTCCGTCCCTCCATCACGGCAACCGCGGCAAGCACCGGCACCGAGGGCTGGCAGACGGCCATGATATGGGCGTCCGGCCCGAGGAAATGGAGCATCGAGATCAGGTAGTCGACATAGTCGTCAAGGTCGAAGGAACCGTCGGCAAGCGGCACCATCCGCGCGTCGATCCAGTCGGTGATGTAGACGTCCTGGTCGGGAAGCATGGTCTCGACCGTGCCGCGGAGCAGCGTTGCGTAATGCCCGGACATCGGCGCGACGATCAGCAGCTTCGGCTGGCCGCCACCGTTCCGCCCGGAACGCTTCTCGAAATGAATCAGGTTGCAGAAGGGGCGCTCCCAGACCACCTGCTCCTGAATCGGAACCCGCTCGCCGCGTACCAGGGTCGAGGAAATGCCGAATTCGGGCTTCGCGTAGCGCCGGGTCGTCCGCTCGAACATCTCGGCGCTGGCGGCGACGCTGCGGCCCCACGGGGTATGGGCCAGCGGATTGAGCGGATTCTTGAAGTAGAGCCGGGTCGCATCTGCCGCCGCGCGCAACGGACTGAGGGCGGCATGGTTCATTTCGTAAAAGTGGTAATAAGGCAAAGCCATCGACCCTTCCGCATGAGAGCATCACGCGGTCAATTATTTTTGCACTGCAAAATGATAAGACTTGGTCCGACGTCGAGCAAGGAAAAGGTTCAGTGGGCCCGGATCACTGAAATCGTGTGCAAATGACCACCCTGCCCCTGACAGCAAGCGATCTTACCGGTCACAGCCTGCGGCTGGAGACCCTGGTCCGGCTGCGCTGGCTGGCGGTCGCCGGGCAGACCGCCGCCGTTCTCTTCGTCAGGCTTGGGCTCGGCTTCCCGCTGCCGATCGTCTTCTGCCTCGGCCTGATCGCCCTTTCCGCATTGCTCAACATCGCGCTTGGCCTGCGCTATCCCGCCAGCCAGAGACTGAGGGGCGGTGCCGCCTTCTGCCTGCTCGCCTACGATGTCCTGCAACTCGGCGCGCTGCTCCTGCTGACCGGCGGCCTCGATAATCCCTTCTCGATGCTGCTCCTCGTCCCGGTCATCATCTCGGCCACGACGCTCGCGCCGAGACCGACCATGCTGCTCGGCTTGCTCGTGGTGGCGACCGCGACCCTGCTCGCCGTCTGGCATTGGCCGCTGCCGTGGCATCCGGGAGAGGAGATCACGGTCCCGCCAGTCTTCTCGGCGGGGATCTGGATCGCGCTCGTCTCCGCCTGCGCCTTCACCGGGATCTATGCCTTCCGGGTCACCGAGGAGGCGCGCCAGCTTGCCAAGGCGCTAAACGAGACCGAGATGGTGCTGGCGCGGGAACAGCACCTGATCGCCCTCGACGGACTGGCCGCCGCGGCCGCCCACGAGCTCGGCACCCCGCTTGCCACCATCGCCCTCGTTGCCAAGGAACTGGAGCGCGAGCTGCCGCCGGACAGCCCGCATGCCGAGGATATCGGCCTGCTCAAGAGCCAGACCCAGCGCTGCCGCGATATCCTGACGAAGCTGACGTCGCTGTCGAACGAACTCGATCACCCCCATACCCACCAGCCCCTCTCGCACCTGATCGAGGAACTTGTGGAACCCTATCGCGACGGCGCCGCGAAGATCGTCGTGACATCGCCCGGGGGAGCGGGAGCCGAACCGGTTGGACGGCGGAACCCGGCCGTGATCCAGGGCCTGGCCAACCTGATCGAGAATGCCGTCGACTTCGCGACGGAACGCGTCGACATCGCGACGGAATGGACGGGGACCGACGTGACCGTGACAATCGCCGACGATGGCCCCGGATTCGCCCCGGGCATTCTGGAGCGAATCGGTGAACCCTATGTGACGACCCGCGGCAGGTCGGCAGACGAACGGGCCGGCGGGCTCGGGCTCGGGCTTTTCATCGCAAAAACCATCCTCGAGCGCACCGGCGCGCGGCTGACCATGGCCAATCGCGAACGGCCGGAAAGAGGTGCAATCGTGCGGATTACCTGGCCGCGATCCCTTTTCGATGCACCACCGGGCAACATTGCGCCCCAGAAAGCCGCGCAATCGACTTGGCGAGCCGAAATCGAATCCCTATAACCCTTCAAATTCTTGCGGTGCGACACTATTTCGCAAGGAAGGGAGGGATGGCCCCTGATGCCCGAACCCAAAGAGAATGGTGATATGTCACTGCTGATTGTCGATGATGACAAACCCTTTCTGCAACGTCTTGCGCGGGCAATGGAGACCCGCGGATACGAGGTCGACACCGCCGACAGCGTCGCCGACGGCCTTCGCAAGGCCGATTCGACGCCGCCGTCCTACGCCGTGGTCGACATGCGGCTCGAGGACGGCAACGGCCTCGACGTCGTCGAGCTGATCCGCAAGCGTCGGCCCGATTCACGCATCGTCGTGCTGACCGGCTACGGCAACATCGCCCGTCACGGCCGTGAAGCTCGGCGCTTTCGACTACCTCGCCAAGCCGGCCGACGCCGACGACGTGCACCTCGCGCTGACCCGCGATCCGTCCGAAAAGGCCGCGCCGCCGGAAAACCCGATGTCGGCCGACCGCGTCCGCTGGGAGCATATCCAGCGGGTCTACGAACTCTGCGACCGCAACGTCTCGGAAACCGCGCGGCGCCTGAACATGCACCGCCGCACCCTCCAGCGTATCCTCGCCAAGCGCGCCCCGCGCTGATACCCGGCCGACAGATCTAGAAAGCGAGCCGGTCCGCCTCCGGATCGACGAGGCTGTGCAGCCGGTGGGCCGCGGCTTGGGCGAAGCGCACCAGCATCGCCTTGCGGGTCGCGGCGGCGAGCCGGTGTTCCGGCGCGTCCCGCAGCATCTCCGCGCCATAGGCATCGGCGAGGATCAGCCCGGTTTCGGCCGGGAAGATATCGAGCGGCACCGCATCGTGGGTGGCGAAGAAGAGGCGATCGCAGGAAAGCCGATAGTCCTCCCATTTGTGGTCGGCGCGGAAGTCCTCGATCGAGGACTTGATCTCGACGATCCACAGGTCACCCGAAGGCCCGAGCCCGACCACATCGGCACGGCGGCCGGTCGCCAGCGGCAGTTCGGCGACGATGGCGAAGCCGCGGGCCCGCAACAGCCGTCCGACGCCGCGCTGGATCGCGGCGGCGCGTTCCGACTGTCGCCCGTCGACGGGCGGCTCGACCCGGCTGAGATCGTTGAGCATGGAACAAAGGTGGCACAGACCGGGCGACGAAGGGAAGGCCGGAGCGCACCCGGGAGCCGCGGCTATTCGGCCTTGAAGCGCTTGTTGTGCTTGCGCCGGCCGTAGCGCCAGCGGTCGTGCAGCCAAAGCCATTGGCCGGGCGTCTCGCGAATCCAGTCCTCGACCATGCCATGGACCATGACATTGGTCGCTTCCGCGTCGACCCGGCCATCGGCGTCGCGCGGCAAATCGAGCTGCGGTGTCATGGTCAGCCGGAAACGCCCGTCGGGAAGCCGTACCGAATAGGAGCCGTAGACCGGGCAATCGAACAGCCGCGCCATGACGCCGACGACCGGATTGCTCAGCGACTTCCGCCCGAAGAACCGGATGACCTGCCCCTCGGCGATGCGCTGGTCGACGAGGATGCCGAGATGATGGCCCTTTGCCAGAGCGCGCGCGATCCGTCGCGCGATGCCGTCGCCCGGAGCGATCAGGTCGCTGGCAAAGACGCTGCGCCGCTTCGCCAGTTCCTCGGCGATATAGGGGTTGGTCGGCGGGCGATACGGCGCCGTCACCGGCAGGCCGAGCTTGTCGCCGATCGCCGCGACCAGCTCCCAATTGCCGATATGGGCGCCGAAAATAACGCCGGCCTTGCCGCTGTCGCGCAGGGCATGGATGTGCTCGATGCCGACGATTTCGACCGGCCCGTCCGCCATATGCTCCGGGTCGAACGCGTCGATCATATCCTTGAGAAAGGCATATTCGATCGCCTGGCGGGCGAGGTTGTCCCAGACCTCGGCGAGGATCTCCGCCCGCTCGGCCTCACTCTTTTCCGGAAAGGCCGCGGCGATATTGGCGGCGCCGAGCTTGTTTTCCTTGACGAAGCGGCCGGCGAAGCGGGTGACGCCGGCGGCGATATTCGAGGCGCGGACGCGGCCGACCGCCTGCGCCCAGTTGAACAGGAAGCGCATCATCCCGGCGGCGCGCCGATCGAGGAAATCCGCGGATTTCGACTTGCCCCGCTGCTCGGCCTTCGCCTGCCGCTTGGCCTCCTGGCGGGCCGCGCGGCGCGCCTCCTTCTCGTCGCGGCGCATCGCACGGCGCTTGCGGCGCGCCTGGCGCTTCTCCTCCGTCAGGGAACGCCCGGGCGTCGCAGTCGCAGTTCGTGATTTGCGTTTCTTCCTGTTCGCCCCGTCGCTCACAGCGTCACGATGATCTTGCCGAAGACCTGTCGCGATTCCATGCGGTTCAGCGCGGTGTCGATGCCGTCGAGGTCGATCATCGAATCGACCACGGGCCTGACCACCCCGGCCGCAAGCTTGTCCAGCGTCTCCTTGAGGTTGCGCACCGAACAGCCGAAGCTGCCGATCAGCCGGAGCTGCTGCTGGTAGAGCTGGAAGAGGTTGATCTCGCAGTTGATCCCGGTGGTCGAGCCGCAGGTGACCAGCGTCCCGCCGCGCTTCAGGCAGAACATGCTTTTGGCGAAGGTATCGACACCGACATGCTCGAAGACGACATCGACGCCGCGCTTCTTGGTGAGCTTGCGGACGACGCTCTCGAACCGGTCCTCGCGGTAGTTGATGACGT
>JAGRKY010000132.1 GCA_020442095.1 Bauldia sp. | reverse complement strand
GGCGGCTCCTGGCTGTTCCGCAACGGGCCGGCCTATGCCCGGGCGCAGCGCCAGATCGACAACCTCAAGATCAAGGCGCGCTCGCCCTGGACGCTCGCCAACCAGCTTTCCGGCGGCAACCAGCAGAAGATCGTCATCGGCAAGTGGCTCGAGATCGGACCGAAGGTCTTCCTGCTCGACGATCCGACCCGCGGCGTCGATGTCGGCGCCAAGCGCGAGATCTACGGCCTGATCCGCAAGATGTCGGCAGACGGCGGGATCGTCCTCTTCTCCTCGACGGAGCTGCCCGAGCTGGTCGGCCTCTGTGACCGGATTGTCGTCTTCTACCAGGGCCGGATCGCCGGGGAGCTTTCCGGCGTCGACGACCACACGCTCCTCCATGTCATCAACACCGGCGAGATGCCGTCCGCAGCAGAAACATCCGAGGCCATGCCATGACCGACACCGGTACCGCGCCGGAGCAATCCGTCTCCCGCCGGCGCTTCCGGGTGCCCGACGAGATGGGCGTCATCATCGCGCTGGTGCTGATGATCGTCATCATCGGCATCGCGCGGCCGCGCTTCCTCAACCCGATCAACCTGCTCACCATCCTCAGCCACACCACCTTCCAGGGCATGCTGGCGGTCGGCATGGTCTATCTGCTGGCGATCCGCGAGATCGACCTGTCGGTCGGCTGGATCTTCAACTTCTCCGCCGTCTTCTCGGGCCTGCTGATGGTCGCCGGTGTCGACCCCTGGATCGCCGCCTTCTGCGGCATCGCCTTCGGCGCGCTGCTCGGGCTGTTCAACGGCATCCTTTCCGTCGGCCTGAGGCTGCCGGCGATCATCGTCACCCTCGGTACCTATTCGATGTTCCAGGGCCTGTCGCTGGTCGTCAATAACGGTCGCGCCGTCGTGCCGCCCGACCAGGATTCGAGCTATTTCAACGTGGTCGCGACCAAGGTCTTCGGCGTCGTTCCGGTGGCGGCGCTGGTCTTCGTCGTGCTCGCCATCGTCATGCATTTCGTCCTTCATCGCACCAAGTTCGGCTACCGCGTCCAGGCGGTCGGCAGCAACCCGGAGGCGGCCGAGCTCGCCGGCATCTCCAATGCCAGGATCAAGCTCCAGACGCTGGTACTGATGGGGGCGATCTGCGGCCTGTCGGGGGCGATGTATATCGGCTTCCGCGGCGCCATCGACCCGAACGAAGGCTCGGACTTCGTGCTGGTTGTCGTCGCCGCGGTGATCATCGGCGGCACGCCGCTCTCCGGCGGCTTCGGGACGGTGATCGGCGCCGTCGTCGGCATGCTGATCATCCAGGTGATATCGAGCGGGCTGATCTTCTTCGGCATCGACGCGACCTGGTCGACCTTCGTTACCGGCGCGGTGATCGTGCTCGCCGTTTCGCTCGACCAGCTGATCAAGTTCCAGCGCGCCCGACGGCTGAACCGGGTCAAGCTCGAACAGGATTCCGCGTCGGACGGCTAGCCGGGATGATCGGTATCGCCGGCCGGCGCCCGGGCGAGCGTCGCGAGGGCCCGCCGGTAGATCGGCAGGTCGATCATCCGGCCGTCGAGGGAAACCGCGCCCTGGCCCTTGGCCATCGCCTCCTCGTAGATCGACCGGATCTTCTCCGCCTCGGCGATCTCGGTCGCGCCCGGCGCGAAGACGGCATTGGCGATGGCGACCTGGCGGGGATGGATGGTCAGCGCGCCGGTCATCCCGATTGCCCTGCCGGCGCGGGCGATTGTCGTGAACCGTTCGATGTCGTCAATGATGGCGAGCGATCCGGGAAGGCCGAAGGCGGGCTTGCCGGCGGCGCGGGCGGCGATCGCCACCTGCTGCGCCGGCATCGCCAGCGCCTGTTCCTCGGGAGCGACGCCCATGGCAAGCGCGAAGTCCTCGGTGCCGAAGGCGAGCGCCGCGATCCGCGCGTCCGCCCTGGCGATGGCGAGCGCATTGATGACGCCGAGCGGGCTTTCGACGATCGGCACGACGGCGGGGGCGGCTATCCGCGCGACGATCGCGGCGACCGTATCGGCCACCTCGGCCTTGGGGAGGACGATGCCGTGGAGGCCGGCGCCATTGGCGGCGGCGATGTCGTCGGCGATCAGCTCCGGCTCGTTGTTGATCCGGACGAGGACGCGCTGGCCGGCGGCGACGAGGCGGTCGACGGTTTCGGCAAGCGCGGCCCGTGCCGCCTCTTTCGCGTCGGGCGCGACCGCGTCCTCGAGGTCGAGGATGATCGCGTCGGCGCCGCGCTTCGGCGCGCCGGCGATCAGCCGTTCCGCCAACAGGGGCACGAAGAGCAGCGACCGGATTCGCGAAGCGTCGAAAGAAGCGGTATTCGGGCTCACGTCAGGGCAACCTTGAAAGCTCTGCCGGACGACAGGAAGGCAACGGGACGACGATGACGGACTGGTCGGACTGGATCGGGCGAACGCGCACCATAGAGGACACGGTGACGCCGGCAATGGTCGCAGGGCTGAATGCCACCCTCGATGCCGGAACCGTTGAGCAGGCGTCGGGCGCCGCGCCCCAGGCGATCCACTGGCTGCTCGCCAAGCTCTTCGCGCCGATGCGCGAGATCGATGCCGACGGCCATCCCCGCCGCGGTGACTTCCTGCCGCCGATCGCGCTGCCGCGCCGGATGTGGGTGGGGAGCGACGTGACCTTCGCTGCGCCGGTGATGATCGGCGAGCCGCTGAAGCTGGAATCGGTCGTCTCCGCGATCACCCCGAAATCCGGTTCGACCGGCGAACTGGTCTTCGTCGACATGGTGCATAGCGTAACCGCGAGCGGCGAAGCACGGGTCAGCGAGAAGCAGACCGTCGTCTTCCGCGAAGCCGGCCGCAACGCCGCTCCGGGACCCGACGCCGCGCCGGCCGCCGACTTCGAACGGACGGTGACACCCGATCCGGTGCTGCTCTTCCGCTATTCGGCGCTGACCTTCAACGCCCACCGCATCCACTACGACACGCCCTATACCCGGGAGGTCGAGGGCTATCCCGATCTCGTCGTCCACGGACCGCTGACCGCGAGCCTGCTGATCGACCTCTGCGCGCGGGAATTCGGGCCGAACCGGCTCGCGACCTTCGCCTTCCGGGCGGTGAGCCCGGCCTATGTCGGCGAGCCGCTCAGGCTCGCCGCGCGCAGGACCGCAACCGGCCTCGACCTGGAAGCCGCCGCCTCGGGCAAGGTGACGATGCGCGCTGCCGCGACGCTCGCCTGACCGCGTCACGCGGTGACCGGCGCGCATGATCCGCCGAGGATCAGGCGGGTCGGCAGCGAGATGCGCTGCGCCGGGCGCTCGTCGGTCGCCGCCAGCCGCTCGAGCAGGAGATGCGCCGCGGTGCGGCCGATCTCCTCGATGTTGCGGTCGATCAGGGTGATCGGTCCCGGATAGAGCAGCGCGAGGTCGGTCTGGTCGCAGGCGATCAGCGACACGTCGCCGGGGATCGAGACCCGGTTCTGCTGGATGACGCGGAGCACGCCGACCAGGATCCGGTTGCCGGCGGCGATGATCGCCGTCGGCTTCTCGCGCTGGAGAAGGGTCGAGGCCTCGCGGAAGCCGTAATCGGCGGAGAGGCTCTGGGCGCGGATCAGGTCGGTCGGGACCGCGAGCCCGCGCTTCTCGAAAGCCTCGACGAAGCCGCGCACCCGCTCGCGGCCGGGCCGGATGTCCTTGCCGCCGGTGATCAGGGCGATGCGTCGGTGGCCGAGGCCGATCAGGTAGTCGGTCGCCTGCTGCATGCCGATCGCGTGGTCGGTCAGCACCGCGTCGATATCGAGCGGGATGTCGCGGTCGAGCAGGACGGAGGGGATGCGGAGCTCCGCCAGCCGCTTCAGCGTGCCGGGGTCCTGCTCGCTGTTGATCGTCATGATGACGCCGTCGGCGCGGCCATGCTGCAGCATGTCGATCGCCGCCGCCTCGTTGTCGGCGCCGCCGCTGGTGTTGACCAGGTAGGGCGAGAAGCCGCGCTCACGCATCACCGCGCTGACCGCCTTGAAGGTGGTGGCGTGGAGGGGATTGCCGATATCGTCGACGACGAAGCCGACGGTCATGGTGTGCCGGCGGCGCATGATCTGCGCGCGGCTGTCCGGCTGGAAGCCCAGCGCCTCGATCGCCGCGCGGACCTTGCTCAGGGTTGCCGGCCGCACCGAGTCGGGCGCATTGAGACTGCGTGAAACGGTTCCGACAGATACATTCGCCGCGCGCGCGACATCGCGAATGGTGGTCGATCTCCCGCTGGCTTTCTTCATCGTGTTCCGCCGCCTCGTCGTCCGCCGCAAATGCAGGTTTCCACGTGAAGAAACATCATAAATGCTTTTGCCCCAAGGTGCGAGGGGTACCGGCTTGCGTATACCCCGCCGAGTCCACTTGACCGCCTGTCAGCCGCGGGATTATTGTTGGAAACGTTTCGAAAACGAGAGCATCCGAGGGCATTTCCAAGTGGCTCCGCAACTGAAAATAGAGCGCATCGAATGCGTTCCCCTGTCCATGCCCCTGCCGCGCACCTTCCGTGGCAGCAACTATTTCATGACCCACCGCTGCACGATCATAACGCGTGTCTATACGTCGGAGGGGATCGTCGGCGAGATATACAACGGCGACGAGTTCGAGACCCAGGGCGAGGTGGTCAAGATCATCCTCGACGAGATCCAGCCGCTGCTGATCGGCATGGACGCCTTCAACATCGAGGGCTGCTGGGAGAAGATGCGCAAGCCCTCGACCAACATCCTGCGCGACCGCAAGCTCGCCATGTGCGCCCAGGCCGCCGTCGACAGCGCCCTGTGGGACGCGGTCGGCAAGGCGCTGGACGTCCCGCTCTACAAGATGTGGGGCGGCTATACCGACAAGCTGCCGGTGATCTGCATCGCCGGCTATTACGAGGAAGGCAAGACGCTCGCCGACTTCGGCCGCGAAATGGAGCAGATCCGCAAGGACGGCTATATCGGCTGCAAGTTCAAGGTCGGCGGCCTCTCCCCGAAGGACGACGCCGAGCGGGTGCGTGCCGGGCGGTCGGCGGTCGGCGACGATTTCGTCATGATCGTCGACGCCAACCAGGGCTTCAGCCGCGCCCAGGCGATCGAGTTCTGCCACCATGCGGAAGAGCTCAACATCCGCTGGTTCGAGGAGCCGGTGCACTGGCAGAACGACCGGCTCGACATGGCCGCCACCCGGGCGCAGGGCGGCATCCCGGTCTGCGCCGGCCAGAGCGAGATCAGCCGCGCCGGCTGCCGCGACCTGATGATGAGCGACGCCATCGACGTCTGCAACTTCGACGCAAGCTGGGGCGGCGGCCCGACCGAATGGCGGCGCGTCGCGGCGCTCGCCCAGGCCTTCACCCTGCAGATGGGACACCACGAGGAGCCGCAGATTTCGGCGCAGCTCCTCGCTTCAATTCCCAACGGGACGTATCTAGAAACGTTTCACCGGGACCGCGATCCGATGTTCTATGATCTCGTCGCCAACCGCTCGACCTTCGACAACGGCTATTACGCCGTGCCGCAGGGACCGGGCTTCGGCATCGAGATGGACAAGGCGACGATCGAGAAACACCGCGTCTAGATCGCCGGTCGGCCGCGGAACCAAGAAAGACAGGGTGGAGCGCGCAGGGAATGGCCCCGAGGAAGAAAGCGTCGAGACAGAGCAACCAGGTACCCAACCCGCTGACCGACGAGGACCGCATCGCGCTGTTCCGCTCGATGGTCCAGATCCGCGAATTCGAGGAGCAGGTCCAGCGCAGCTACCTCGAGGGCCTCGTCCACGGCACGACCCATCTCTGCAACGGCCATGAGGCCGTTTCCTCCGGCGTCGCCAAGGCGCTCCGTCCCGACGACTATGTCAGCTACACCTATCGCGGCCATGGCCACTGCCTGGCGCGCGGCATGGACATGGCGGAAGCCTTCGCCGAGTTGTTCGGCCGGGTCGACGGCGTCTGCGGCGGCATCGGCGGCTCGGTGGATCGCACCGACATCGACGAGGGCCTGATCGGCGCCTTCGGCATCGTTGACGGCGGCCTTCCCGTCGCGGTCGGCGCCGGGCTCTCCGCCCAGCTTGCCGGCAAGGAGCAGG
>JAGRKY010000131.1:259-11475 GCA_020442095.1 Bauldia sp. | reverse complement strand
CCGCCGGTGAAGATGCCCTCGTCGAAGTTGACCGCCAGCACCTTCCCGTCATTCCGCTCGACGCCGAAACTCAGGTCGAGCGAATAGGTCCAGGCCGGCCGGTTGGGATCGTCGCCGAAGGAGGCGAAGTCTTCGTCCGCCTGCTCGATGAATTCGTCGACCAGCTTCTTGGCCCATTTCGCCATCGGCTCGTCGGCGGAAGCCACACCGGTGCGCGGATACTGGACGTCGATTGCGTAATTGTCGGTCGAGCGCTGGATCGACACGATTTCGACGTTGACCGCCCCGGCGGCCAGCGCGCCGCCGGCCATCGCGAGAATGCCGGCTGCGGCAAGTGCCACGGCCGTCCAGGGACGAGGCGAACAGGCAAGCGTCATCGGTCGGACCCTCCCTCCAATCCGGCAAAGGTCCCGCCTCGCCGGCTATCCGGCTACTGAACGGTCGTTTGACCGGTGGGACCGTCGATCTTGGGCTGCGACTCGGCGGCATGGGCCGAGCTGATCAGGCTGAATTCCGGACCGAGATCCGGCGGTTCGTAGAGAGCCTCGATCTTCGGCGGCGCCATGTAATAATAGTCGGGACCGAGCCGGCGGATCGTCGTCGTGGCGACCGCGACCTCTTCCGCATCATCCGGGGTCACCGGCCCGACCTTGAAATGGCCGGCGAGGTTCGCGCGCGTCTCCGGGTCGACCGTGGCATTGATACGCGCCACCGGCCGCGGCAGCAGGAGCGGCGCCGGAGTGCCCTGGGCGGTCGGGGTCTTGCCCTTGGCGGCGGCGACCCGATCGGCAAATGCCTCGGTGAGATTGGCGAGACCGCGCTTCAGCTCGGCCTGGCAGGCCGGGTTGAAGGTCTCACGATAGGCGAAGCCGTAGGGCTGGGATTCGAGGCGCTGGTTGCCGCGATAGGAAACGGCTTCTTCCGCGCTCCGACCGTTGGAATGATAGTAGAGCTCCGCGTCGGCACCGCCATACATCGCCTTGCAGACGGTCTCGTCGGTGTTGAAGCGCGAACGGCTCGAGCTGAAGCTGACCGGGAAATAATAGCCGTCGCAGGTCCGCACGCAGAGCGTCCGGTATCCGCTGCTGGCTGTATCGCCGAGCGAGGGGACCCGGCAGCCGTTCCGGCGAAGCTGCGAATAGATCCTGTCGCGATCGCCCGACTGGCGGCGCACGACGACCGTCCTGCCGCCCGCCTGGTTGAGCTGCTGGCGCAACCGGTTGACCTTGCTCAGGACCGATGGGCAGCTCTTGTGGGGCTTCCTGAAAAGCCCGAGCCCGCGGCAATTCTTGTTCCTGGCTTCCGCCTCGGCGGCTGCGAGCTGTCGCTGGATCCGACTGACATCCCCACCCCCGCTCCGCGTGGTGGTCACCGACCCTCCACCCGCGCGGACCGCCGACAGATAGTCCGCCTGGAGGCGCGCGCAGTAGCTCGACTCGGCGCTCGCCGGCAGCTCCATCGCCAGGGTCGCCGCAGCAACCAGGGCGAGCAGCAGCGCCCGAGACCTGACCATACCTGAAATGCGCGCCGTCATCGTCCGCGATTCTCGCCTGTCACTACGCTCATGCAATCCGGCGATGCCAACTCTCTGATGCCAGAGACAGGTTTATTCCCGGTTACCCGGTAGCACATCGCGGCCCGCTTTGTCTGGCATTTCGCCTGTAGAATCAAATGCCATACACCACCAAAGTGTGACATTGTCGCGACCTGTTGCGCCGGTGCCGCACCTCTTTTCAAAGAGATTATCCGATGCCCCCGGCGGCCGGTGTGACGCATGTCACAGGACGGAAACGCGATTTAACCGGCCATCCGGTCGAGCAGCGCCCTGACATGCTCGATTTCGTCCTCGTTGATGGTGTGCGCCATGCCGGGATAGACCTTCTCGGTCACCTCGCCGCCAAGCTTCGCCATGATGGCCGAGCTTTCCCTGACCCTCGGCAGCGGCACATGCGGGTCGACATCGCTTGAACCGATGAAGACCGGCGTGCCTTCCAGCGATCCGTGATAGTCGGACGGGTCGATCGATTCACCGATCAGGCCGCCGGTGAACGCCCCGACCGCGCCATAGCGGTCGGGATGGCGGGCGGCGAATTCGAGAGAAAGGCAGGCGCCCTGCGAGAAGCCGACAAGGGCGGTCCGCTCCGGCAGGATATCCTTGGTGATCAGGAAGCCGACGAGATCGGCGATTACCTCGAGGGCCGACGCGAGGAACGGCTGGTTACGCACCGTCGGCGCGAGGAAGGACAGCGGATACCAGGTATGGCCCGCGGCCTCCGGGGCGAGATAGGCCAGTCCCGGACGGTCGAAGCTTTCGGCAAGGCCGAGGATATCGGCGGCATTCGCCCCGCGTCCGTGCAGCATGATCACCGCGGCCGTCGCCGTGTCGAGGTCGGCGCCGGTATGGAGGACGGGCTGTCCCTTGTGCGGACTTGGCTGGCCAGTCATGGCGCGTCTCCTGCCGCCGGGCGTGCGGCCCTGGCCGGCAGTCCATTCAGCTTCAGATACTGGAGCAGGATGATGGTCTTCGCATCCCGGATCGCACCGCTGGCGACCATCGCGAGCGCCTCGTCGAGGCTCGGCTCCAGCACCTCGATGTCCTCGCCCTCGTCTTCCGCGCCGCCCCCGGCGGAGATGCGGTCGGCGGGCGAATAGCGGGCAACGAAGAGGGCGAGCCGCTCGCTGACGCTGCCCGGGCTCATGAAGGTGTCGAAGACGCGGGTGATCTCGCCGAGTTCGTACCCGAGTTCCTCGACCACCTCGTTCCTGATCGCGGGTTCGGGGTCGAGCTCGTCAAGCAGGCCGGCGCATGTCTCGATCAGCCAGCCGCTGCCGTCGTCGAGATAGACCGGCATGCGAAACTGGCGGACAAGGAGCACCGTGCCGCGCTCCGGATCGTAGGGCAGGATCGCCGCTCCGTGCCCGCGGTCGTAGACCTGGCGTATCAGCGTCTCATGCGTTCCGTCGCGGCGGCGGTAGTCGATGCTGTATTTGGTCAGCTTCGCCCAGTCGTCGGCAAGCAGCTCGGACTTGAGGACGCGAACGGACGAGCCGTCGCGTGTTTCTTCGGTCATCGTTCGGCGATCCCAGATGCGAAAGGTCGTGGAGTGGGGGCGGCGATCAGGCGTCGCAGCCCGCGAGAGTTTCTTCAATGAGGTGGTCGACGACGCCCTTCAATGCCTCCTCGGCCGTCGCGCCGGTGGCGATCGCCCGGTCGTATAGGCGCATCTGGCGGTCGGCGGAAGTTCCCTCCGCGGCGATCACGAGGGCGCGTTCGACCTCGGCGACACAGCCGAAATATTCCGCGTCCTCGCGGACCAGCTCGACCATCTCGGCGATCAGCTCGACGACCGGAACCGCTTCGCCCTTGCCGAAGTCGATCAGCGATCGGGTCGTCCCGAAGCGCTGGGCCAGCCAGCGGTTTTCGTTGATGAGGAAAGCCGAATAGCTCCGCCAGCGCTGGTTGTTCCGCCTCAGCCTGTAGAGCATCCGGGTGATGCAGCGATAGAGCGCGGCGATGGTGATCGTGTCGTCGAGCCGGGTGCAGACGTCGGTGATCCGCATCTCCAGCGTCGGGAAGCGGGCCGATGGCCTGAGGTCCCACCAGATCTTGGTCGCGTCCTCGATCTCGCCGACCGCGATCAGCGTCTCGACCGTGCGGTGGAACTCGTCGGGCCCAACGAAATTCGGCGGCAGCCCGGTGCGCGGCACCTCGTTCCACACCGCCAGCCGATAGGAGTGGAGCCCGGTATCGGCGCCGCGCCAGAAGGGCGAGGAGGTAGAGAGCGCGAGCAGGTGCGGCAGGAAATAGGGAAGCTGGTTGAACAGGTCGAAGCGGAGCGGCTCGTCCTCGATGCAGACATGGACGTGCATGCCGCTGATCAGGAGACGCCGCGCCACCACCTGCAGGTCCCTGGCGAGCGTGTTGTAGCGTTCCTTGTCGGTGTTACGCTGGGCGCTCCATTCGGCGAAGGGATGGGTCGAGGCGGCGATCAGCCCGAGCCCGTGGCGCTCCGCGCAGCCCGCCACCGCCGCGCGCAACCGGGCAAGTTCGGCCCGCGCCTCGCCCAGGGTGTTGCAGACCGAGGTGCCGATCTCGACCTGGCAGCGCAGGAATTCGGACGTTACCTGGGAACCGAGGACGGCCTCGAGATCGGCGACGAGCGCCGCCGGCGGGTCGGCCGCGAGATCACGCGTTTCCCGGTCGACGAGGAGATATTCCTCCTCGATGCCGAGGGTGAAGGAGGGCTCTGGCGTCGTCATTGGCGCGAGGGTGTCAGAAAACACCCGTCGCGCCAATGGGATTTGGATGGCGACCGCACGCGCCGGATTTGCCTCAGCGGCTGCGCGCGGTCGCGGACCGCCAGACCGGCCAGGCGGCATCGGCGAAGGGCAGGCGCCGCATCGCATCGGTCCGTTCGTCGGTGGCCCGGGCGGGCTTCGTGGTGCGGAAAGCGGCTTCGATGGCGTCCATCGGGATCTGGGTCGTGATGCTCATCTCTATCTCCTTTGATCTGTCGGGGCGTCGGATTGCGTCCCGTCGATGAGCCACCATCGCCGATACCGGCCCGCGCTGCTTGCAGGCCACATAGAGATTGCGTGGGCATTTCAGGGGGATTGCCCGGTCTTTGCGAAAGGGATGGTTGCTGGATTGGAGCCGGGGATTGCACTAGCATTCCTGATTCAGGCGCGAGGGAACCCCGCATGCTTTACCGTTTCGATGGCTTCGAGATCGATACGGAAAAATATGAGCTACGGCACGATGGTGTGCCTCGCCCGGTCGAACCGCTGGTTTTCGACCTGATCGCGTTCCTTTCGCGCAATGCCGGACGCGTCCTTAGCCGCGAAGAGGTGATCGACGGCGTCTGGAATGGCCGGATCGTCTCCGACGCCACGGTGGCAAGCTGTGTGAAATCGGCAAGGAAGGCGCTGGACGACAGCGGCGATGACCAGCGTTACATCCGCACGGTCCGGGCGCGTGGCTTCCAGTTCCTTGCCCCGGTTTCGATCCAGGATCCGGCGGAATCGACGGGCGCGCCGCCGCCACCCGAAACCACGCAAAGCGGCGCGAACGGCGCCGCGATGCCGGGGCCCGAACCCGCCCCGGCCAGCGCGGCGGCCAATGGCGTCCCGGCGACGCCGGTCGCCAACCACGGCAAGAAACCGCGCCTCGCCGTCCTGCCCTTCGAGAATCTCAGCGCCGAGGGCGACGAATATTTCGCCGACGGCCTGACCGAGGACATCATCACGAATCTGGCGCGGTTCCGCGACCTTCTGGTCATCGCCCGGTCGACGACATTCCATCTCAAGGACCGTCGCATCGTTCCGATAGAGCTGGCGACGGAGCTCGGCGTCGGCTTCATCGTCCAGGGCAGCGTTCGCCGCGCTGCCGGGCGGGTCCGGATCTCGGTCCAGCTCGTCGACGCCACCAGCGGCCTGCATCTGTGGGCAGAGCGCTCGACCGGGATTTCGGCGACATCTTCGAGCTCCAGGACGACCTCACCCGGACGATCGCCTCGAAGCTCGGGGTGACGCTCCAGGACGTCGCCCTGCAGCGGGCGATGACCAAGAACCCGGCCGAGCTCGACGCCTATGAGTGCATGCTGCGGGCCCGCCGCTACACGGCCATGCTGACGCCGGAGCTGCATGCCGAAGCGCGCGACCTGCTGGAGAAGGCGGTCGCCCTCGATCCGACCTCCGCCGATGCCCACGCGCTGCTGGCCAACGTCTACCTCGCCGAATACCGCTTCGACAGCAATCCGCGGCCGGACTCGATCGGGCGGGCGCTCGCCGAGGCGCAGAAGGCCGTCCAGCTCGACCCGCAAAACGCCTATGCCCATTGCTGGCTGGCGATCGTCCATTTCTTCCGGCGCGAGAACGACAAGTTCCGGGCCGAGGCGCAGATCGCCCTCACCCTCAATCCCAACGATCCGGAAATCCTCGCCGATATCGGCCACTTCTTCGCGTTCATGGGGGAATTCCAGCGCGGCCACGACCTGTCGCGGCAGGCCCAGCAGCTCAACCCGCTGCATCCCGGCTGGTACCATTTCAGCTTCGCCCGCTACCACTATGACCGCGGCGAATATGCCGAGACGATCGCCGACATGGAGCGGGCCGGGTATCCCGAATTCCACTGGATACACATGCTCAAGGCGGCGGCCTACGGCCAGATGGGGCGCAAGGAGGAGGCGGCCGAATCGCTGGCGCGTGCCTACGCGATAAAGCCGGACTTCTCGGCCAGCGCCGACCTGAACAAGTGGAACGCGGCGCCGGACGATTTCGAGCACCTGATGGAAGGGCTGCGCAAGGCCGGCTACGAGGAGTAGCGACCGCGCCCCGCTCCGACAGGTGAACCCGGCAAGCCACCGCCGGAAACCTTCCGACAGGGCTCGCCGGGCCTTTCAGCCGCAAGAGCGTCACTACTGTGTGACCGGATTGTCGGCCGGGTCGATGTAGGTGATGTCGAAGGGGCCGGGGCCGTGGATCTGGACCACGGTTTCGGTCTCCGCCCAGGCGAAGTGATGATGACCCGCCGGCATTTCGACGAAGCCGCCGACCGGCAGGATCGTGCCCATCACACGGTCAAGCTTGTCGCCGTGGCCGACGCCGAAATTGCCCGAAACGACGGTGATCAGCTCGGCGCCC
This sequence comes from Bauldia sp., assembly GCA_020442095.1. The sequence continues at coordinate 4,833 of JAGRKY010000131.1, read as the reverse complement.
GAATGGAAATGCGCCGGCACCTCGTAGCCCGCCGGGAACTTCAGGCGCAGGACGAAGAGTCCTTCAGCCATCGGGTTGCCGGAGAGCACGGCGATCTTGGCCCCCGGCGGCAGCACCGGCGGGGCGTCGCCCCACATCATCGCGCCGGGCGCCATCGCGGCCGGCGAGTCGGCGGCGGCTGCCGCGGTCCCGGCAAGGCCGAGGGCGAGGAGTGCGAGGCTGGAAGTCGAAAGGCGTCTGATCCTGAACATGATCGGTCTCCATGATTTCTGGTGTGGCCGGGATGGCCGTGATGTTTCGGGTATCGGGATGCCCGCTCGCCGGCCGCACCGGCGGGCGGGCAGCGTGGGTCAGGCGGCGTCGCGGCTGCTGGCCATCGCGTGGATGTCGGCGGCGGTCAGCGTCTTGCCGCCGATGCCCCAGTCGCCCTGCTCGATCTCCTGGACGCGGACCCAGGTCACTCCACGCATCGCTTCGCCCTCGACCGACACCATGGCGTCGGTGACCTTCTCGATGAGGTCCTGCTTCTGCGGGGCGGTGAACACGTCCTTGATCACTTCGATGGTAACGAGCGGCATTGTCTTCTCTCCTGTTTTCGGGTTGCAGCCGGGTGGTTCCGGCCAGTGATGCTGGTCTACCGGCGGGCGCCCACCGAAGCTTGAAGGCCATCTGGGGAGAAGCCGGGGGAATCGAGAGAGAAGCCGGGGATTAGCGGGGGCATGGCGAAAAGTGGCCGTCGCCGGCCGTTCGGTGTCGCCCGCGCGGGCCCGTCTGTCGGGTTCGTCTAGAAGAACTGGTAGCGCGGGTGGCTGTCGCGCCATTCGCGCGGCGTGTCGAAGGTCCCGCGCCAGAGGCCGAGGCCGGCGGCGCGCGCTTCCGCTTCGGCGAGCGCATAGCGGCCGCCGCTGCCGATCGCATATCCGTCGCGCACCATCTCTTCGCCGATATCCTCGATCGCGCCGGCCGAACAGACAGCAAGCGTCCGCCCGTATTTGTCGTGGGCGCTGCCGGCGCAGGAGACGAGCGCCGCGCCGACGATTGCCTTCATCCGGTCCCGCGCCGCCCGGCCGCATGGCCAGGACTCGTCCCGCTCGTCACGGCAGACCTGGTCGTATTCCGGCGCATCGACGCCGTAGAGGCGGATCTCCCGCTCACCGACCCGCAGCGAATCCCCGTCGATGACCACCGCCCGCCCGGCCTCGGTCGCCGGCGCCCCGTCCGGCATCTCCTCCTGCAGGAAAAGCAACGCCACCCCGCCGGCGAGCAGCAGGAAGATCGCCACGTGGCTGAACAGGGCGGCCCGGTCGCGGAGCAGCCGGCCCTGCCCCGCCCCGCGCCGGGAGGAGACAAATGTATTCATCATCGACAGCTCATAGAGCGGTCGAGGGGCCGCGTCACCGGGTGGGGTGGCACGATCTCGGCGCCGAGCCTGATGCCGGCGGGCCGCCCGTGGATGACCTCCCGGAACGCGCGCCCCGGCGACAGGGAACAGAGCCTGTTTTCCGGTTTGTGCGTGTGGAGTATCTGTGGCGGCTGCGTCCCCGACAATTGGAGGGGATAGACTATGACGCCCGTTTCCCATCCCGGCCGTCTTCTGAAGCACGAGATCGTCGCGCGAAACCTCAGCGCCGGCACGGCGGTCGCCTAGGCCGCTATTTCGGCAACGCGGCGCAATTCTGGCTGGACCTGCAGGGGCAGCACGAAATCGCCGTGGTGGAACGGGAGAAGGGCGAGGAGATCGCCCGGCGGGTCAAGCCGGCCGGCGCGGCGTAGACGCTGCGGCGTTTCAGGACGGCTAATGGTCCGAGCCACACACAGGCCCGGGTGGTCGCCCGGACCATGAAGATCGGGTGATAGGGATCGGCCGGGTCGAGCCGGCCGGCTTCGATTCGGCGTGGGTCCCAACAAGTCCAATCGCGTCGTCAGCAACGAAGTGAGGTAGGATACGGGTTCCGTTCTCGGCATTCGTCCTGCGGGGGTACCCATCATGACCGAATTCCTCCGGCTCGAATCCAGAGATGATCTCGACAGGCTTGTCCAAGACGCCGTTGAAGAAAGCCTTACGCTTGAATACAAGGCCTCGGAGGCTCTTGCCCGCGAAAGCAAAAAAATCGACGAATTGTGCAAAGACGTTTCCGCGATGGCCAACGCGGCCGGCGGCCAAATAATCTACGGAATTCCTGAAATAAAGCACAAGCCGCAGGCAATCGATGCCGGAACTAAAAGTTCGATACTCGATCGCGAGTGGATCGAACAAATACTCCTATCGAGGGTCCAGCCTCGAATGAATTTTATTATTAAGCCAATCGAACTGAATAACAGTAGTTTCGCATATGTAATAACGATCCCACAATCTTCAGTCGGCCATCAAGCGCCCGACAGAAAATATTACAAACGGTACAATTTTTCGTCTGTCCCGATGGCGGACTACGAGATCCGCGACGTTATGGGCCGGACAACAAAGCCAGAACTTGCTGTTGACGCACGCTTTCAGGACGGGAAAAATGAAGGTGCAGCGAGCTATATACGGCCGCGCTACAGAGATGAGGGTGATTCGGACCCGATTACGCTTGAAATATTGGTGCGCAATTTATCAAGAAGCCCAGCAGAATATGCTGAACTTATTGTTTATCTCGACAGAGTTATCAACGTCGTCGGACTAGAGGGATTCGTATCACAAAGAGGCGAAGAAGAATTCTATAAACGGAGATGTATGGTGTTGAAGAGAGAATTAGGCCTACCTTCGCAAGCTCCTGTATTCAAAGAGAGTCAGGTTTTGGCCGGCTCAATCACGGCGACCATTCCTTCAAAATTCATGGACCGAATGGACCCGGTATTGCTCATGTTCGCCTATGACGTACGCGCACCGGGCTTTCAAAGTCGACGTCGTTGGCCTTTGGATATCCGATCTGGCTGGATTTCAAGACTGCCTGATCTTGAGTGGCCGGAGGACTAAATCCTCCCCAATTCACATCGCGACTCCAACGCAAAGGGCCTGCGGCCTCATCCACTGCAGCCAGATCCTCACCCCAACACCCCCCGCAAAAACACCTGCTCCAGCGTTTCCTTGGCGGTGTCGAAGTGGGCGGCGCGGGCGGTTCTGGCGCCCAGTACGGCGCGGATCTGGGTTTCGAAGTCGGCATAATGCTGGGTCGTCGCCCAGATCATGAAGATCAGGTGATAGGGATCGACCGGGGCGAGGCGGCCGTCGTCGATCCAGGTCTTCAGCACCGCCGCCTTCTCGTCGACCAGCTTGCGCAACCGGCCGGTCAACACCGAGCCGAGGATCGGCGCGCCCTGCATGATCTCCATGGCGAAGAGGCGCGAGGCTTCCGGGTTGTCGCGGCTGAGCTCCAGCTTGCGGTCGATATAGGCGGTGATCTCGGCGGCCGGGTCGCCCGCGGCATCGAGATGCTCCAGCGGCTGCAGCCACATCTCCAGCGTCCGGTTGAGGACGGCGAGATAGATGTCCTGCTTGCGGCGGAAATAATAGAGGAGGTTCGGCTTGGTCATGCCGGCGCCCTCGGCGATCTGGTCGACGGTCGCGCCGCGATAGCCGTAGGTAGAGAAGACCTCTAGCGCCGCGTCGAGGATGCGGGCCTGGTTCTCCGCCTGGATACGGGTGCGCTTGCGGGTCTGCCCGGCACGGGGCGTGGCGGTCGCCATCGTCATCGGGCGCTCCCTGCCAGCCGGCGCACCGGCCTGCGTCCTTCGAGGCTCCGCTCCGCGGAGCACCTCAGGATGGCGGGGTTCGCGGTAAATGGCGCGGCAGAGAAACCCCTCGCATCAGACACCCCACCTCGCCATCCTGAGGTGCGAGGGCAAAGCCCGAGCCTCGAAGGACGCACCGGCTCGATCGGAAGACGCACAGAGGAAGAGCGCAAGCCATTCATCGCGACGAACATCGAAACAGACCCTGCAAGCAGCCTTCCCTCCCGGGCCGGAACGCCTCGCCAGCGACCAAATAGCCCCAAAACGGCCCTTGAGCGGGCTCTGGAACTTGTCTAGGTTTCCCTTGACCAAATGGTCAGGAAATCTCGCCGTTTCCTCGTAGAAGAAAAGGCCCGCTGACGCAATCGTCCGGGGGCCCGGACGACCTGCACGACAGTGAGGGAGGTTGACGACATGGCCAACGACGCGACCACGGCACGCAGCACCAATAATCTCGAAGCCTTCTGGATGCCGTTCACGGCGAACCGGCAGTTCAAGCAGGCGCCGAGGATGCTGGTCGGCGCCGAGGGGATGTATTACCGCTCGGCCGACGGCCGGCAGATTCTCGACGGCACGGCGGGGCTGTGGTGCGTCAATGCCGGCCACGGCCGCCAGGGCATCGCCGACGCGGTCAGCACCCAGATCCGCGAGCTCGACTACGCGCCGGCCTTCCAGATGGGCCACCCGAAGGCCTTCGAGCTGGCGGCGCGGCTTGTCACCTACATGCCGCCCGGCATCGACCATGTCTTCTTCACCAACTCGGGCTCCGAGTCGGTCGAGACTGGCCTCAAGATCGCCCTCGCCTATCACAAGGTGAAGGGCGACGGCGGTCGCTTCCGCCTGATCGGCCGCGAGCGCGGCTA
>JAGRKY010000131.1:0-238 GCA_020442095.1 Bauldia sp. | reverse complement strand
GGCATCTCGGTCGGCGGCATCGTCACCAATCGCAAGCATTTCGGCACGCTGCTCACCGGCGTCGACCACATGCGCCATACCCATGACCTGGCGCGCAACGCCTTCTCGCGCGGCCAGCCGGAGCATGGCGCGGAACTCGCCGACGATCTCGAGCGGATCGTCACGCTGCACGATCCCTCGACCATCGCCGCGGTGATCGTCGAGCCGGTCGCGGGCTCCACCGGCGTGCTGATCCCGC
>JAGRKY010000130.1 GCA_020442095.1 Bauldia sp. | reverse complement strand
CATGATCGACGTGCCGCCGACGGTATTGCCGTCCTTGGTGACGGTGATCTCGGCATCGAAGCGTTCGGCAGTCTGGACGAAACGCGCGGCGGCGCGGGCGTGCAGACCGCGCTTGTTGCAGATGGCGAGTTCGCGGCTGACAAGGCCTGCGGCTGCGGCGTTCATCACTTGCCGTTGAGGACCTGGCTGGCGACGTTGATGTATTTGCGACCGGCATCCTGCGCGTCGGCGATGGCCTCGGCCAGCGGTTTCTCGCCGCGGACACTGGCGAGCTTGATCAGCATCGGCAGGTTGGCGCCAGCGATCACCTCGACCGACCCGGCCTCCATCACCGAGATCGCGAGGTTCGAGGGCGTGCCGCCGAACATGTCGGTGAGCAGAATGACCCCCGAGCCGTCATTGACGCGGCCGACGGCATTGAGGATGTCCTGCCGGCGTTTCTCGACGTCGTCGTCGGGGCCGATGGAGACGGTCTCGATCTGCGTCTGCGGACCGACGACATGCTCGAGCGCCGAACGAAATTCCACGGCGAGCTTGCCGTGCGTGACGAGGACAAGTCCGATCATTCCTGTATGGCTTCCTCGCCTATTGCGCTGCGGGGTGCGCGGGATATCCCGGCCTGCTTCGGTACCTCCCGCCCCGGCGCGCTATCTTGACCGAACGATTCCGCAACGCAAGAGGGGGAAGTGTCCCGATTTTGATCAGCCGCTCCCCGGTGGCATCGCCCGGGCGAGCGCTACCTGGACGCGCTCGACCGCGTCGATGCATCCGATCGGCAGCATCAGGCGGGGCAGGCGGAGGCCGCAAAGCTCGGTGAAGCGGTCGTTCTCCTCCGGCATGCGCGGGCATTCCGCGGCCGGCGCGAGGTCGACGACGAGGCGGATCGCGGCGGGAGAAACGTGGGGCTGGTCGACGATTCCCTGGCCGCGTACCTCGAGCTTGCCGGCGAGCGCCGGCGGCGGGCTGGCGACGAGGAGGCCCCCCTCGGCGGCGAGCGCGACCCGGTCGTCGGCGATCAGGACCGCGGCCGGGTGGCGGAAGACGAGCTGGAGGACGAGGGCGGACTTGCCGCTTCCCGAGGCGCCGCGGATCAGGACGCCGTCGCCACCGACGCGCACGGCGCTTGCGTGGATGGTTTCCGGCCCGGTCACTGTCATCGTTACGGGCGCGGTCGCGGCAGCGAAACCGTGAAGCGCGCGCCGAGGACCTCGGGCGGCTCGCCCGGGTTCGGGCTTGGCCGCGTCCGGTTCTCGGCCTGGATCCGGCCCTTGTGCGCCTCGACGATCTGCTTGGAGATCGACAGGCCGAGGCCGGAATTCTGGCCGAAGGATTCGCCTTCCGGGCGGTCGGTATAGAAGCGCTCGAAGATGCGCTCGAACTGGTCGGATCGGATGCCCGGGCCGTCGTCGTCGACGATGATCTTCAGCATCCGGTCCTTGGCGAACATCGTGACGTTGACGATCCCGTCCTTGCGGCAGAAGGAGCGGGCATTGTCGATGAGGTTGTTGAAGACCTGGCCGAGGCGGATGTCGTGGCCGATGACGACATAGGTGTCCGGCTCCGCTTCGTCGATGTCGAGCATGATCTTCGGGCCGTCCTCGGGCGTCGTGTCGCGGACCATCTGGACGACGGTTTCGAGCACCTTGCGCATGTCGACCGGCGCCGCGTCCTGGCGGGCGAGCTCGGCATCGAGGCGCGATGCGTTGGAGATGTCGCTGATCAGCCGGTCGAGGCGGCGGACGTCGTGCTGGATGATGGTGGCAAGCCGGGTCTTGGCATCCTCGGTCTTGGCGAGCGGCAGCGTCTCGACCGCGCTCCTGAGCGAGGTCAGCGGGTTCTTGAGCTCGTGGGCGACGTCGGCGGCGAAGCTCTCGATCGCCTCGATCCGGTTATAGAGCGAGCTCGTCATCTCGCGGATCGCCTGGCTGAGATGGCCGATCTCGTCGCCGCGATGGCTGTAGTCGGGAATCTCCGGCCGGGTCTGGATGCCACCGCGCACCCGGTCGGCCGCGTCGGCGAGGCGGCGGAGCGGCGCGGCGATGGTGCCGGCCATCAGGATCGACAGGAGCACGGTGACCGCCGCGACGACGACCAGCACGCGGACGATGGCCAGCCGCTCGGCGTAGACGATGGCGTCGATGTCGCCGCCCTCGGTCGACAAGAGCAGCGCGCCATAGACGGTGCGGTAGCGCTGGATCGGCACCGCGACCGAGACGATCAGCTCGCCGCG
>JAGRKY010000129.1 GCA_020442095.1 Bauldia sp. | reverse complement strand
CAGGACGGCGAGATCGACCCGGTCGGCGCCCGGCGGCCGAGCCGCATCGATTTCCGGCTGATCTCGGCGACCAACAGAAGCCTCATCGATCTCGTCAAGGACGGGCATTTCCGCGAGGACCTCTATTACCGCCTCAATGTCTTCCCGATCCGCGTGCCGCCGCTACGGGAGCGCAGGGAGGACATTCCTGAGCTGGTGCGCCATTTCACGGCGCGTTTCTCGGCCGAGGAAGGCAAGTCCGCGATCCGCGGCGTCACCGCCGAGGCACTCGACCTGCTGCTGCGCTTCGACTGGCCGGGGAATGTCCGGCAACTCGAGAACGCCATGTTCCGGGCGGTGGTGCTGGCCGACGGCGGCATGCTGACGCCGGAGGAATTTCCGCAGATCGCAGCTCTTGTCGGTGATGCCCCGTCGCCGGTCGAAGGCCGCATCGTCCCTCCCCTGCCTCCGGCGCGCGACATCACCTTCGCCGAGAAGGCCCAGCCCCCGGCCGACCAGGAACACGCGGCGGGCGGGCTTGACCCATTCGACCCGCGCGGCGATGTCCGTCCCCTCTCCGAGATCGAGGAGGAGGTGATTCGGCTGGCTCTGGAACGCTACGAGGGACGGATGACGATGGTGGCACGGAAACTCGGCATCGGCCGGTCGACCCTCTACCGGAAGCTCAAGGACCTCGGAATTTCCGAACCGGGGCCCGGAATCGCCGCCGAATAGCCGTTTCCTCGCGATAAAATGATCTTTACCAAAAGCGAATACGGTTGAACTGCGGCATAGATTAGTCTTTTTTGCGACCGGATGCTCCGCCCTCCCGCGGCACATGAAGATGAGGCGTTTCCATGATCGTTGGCAGTCTCTCCAGGACTTTCGCCGGTGCCGCGGCGCTGTCGCTGACAGCCGGTTTCGCGCTGGCGTCGCCAGTGAAGACCGAAGCGGATGCGCTCACCCGGAGCGAGCCGCCGGTCCCCTACGCCATCTATCATCGCGTTCCGGACGCCCGGGCCGTCGCGATGGAGGCCGCGCTCGATGAAGCGGTCGCCAACGGACTGGTCCACAAGCGCGATGCCGAGGAACTGACCGCATTCTATCAGGATCGCGATTACGCATTCGTCTGGATCCAGGACGGCAAGCTGAGCGATTCCGCGCGTGCGGCAATCGCCCGCATCCAGCAGGCCGACGATGACGGTCTCGACGCGTCGGATTACCAGCTCCCCTGGCAGAATATCGGCGTCTATGTCGCCGTCGATCCGTCCAAGCTCGCCGCAGCCGACCTTGAGCTCAGCCAGGCGATCGTCGATTACGCGCGGAATGCCTATTCGGGGCGTGTCGCGCCGCAGTCGATCAGCGCGAACTTCGGCTACGAGCCGACGAAGCTCGCCGCGGCCGATATCCTCGGGCTGGTTTCCGCCTCGTCCGATCCGGCGGCGACGCTGGACGGCTACAATCCGCCCCAGGAAGAATTCAAGCGCCTCCGCGCCGAACTTGCGAAGGAGCGGAACCGCGTGAAGGACGAGCGCAAGCCCGATGTCGCCTCGGGCAAGCTGATCAAGCCCGGCATGAGCGATCCGCGGGTCGTCGACATCCGCGTGCGGCTCGACGTCACCGCCGAAGCCGAGGATCCGCAGGTCTATGACGACGAGGTTGTCTCGGCGGTCAAGGCCTTCCAGAAATCGTCCCAGCTCAGGGCCGACGGACTCGTCGGAAACCAGACGATTGCGGCATTCAACCGCGGGCCGGTGGATCACGAGACGATGATCCTCGCCAACATGGAGCGCTGGCGCTGGATGCCGCGCTACCGCGGCAGCTACTATGTCCAGGTGAATATCCCCGATTTCAACGCCGAGATTCACAAGGACGGGGCCGTCGTCTACACGACGCGCGTCGTGGTCGGGAAGGTCAGCAACCAGACCCCGATCTTTTCCGATGAAATGGAGCACGTCGTCGTCAACCCGGTATGGAACGTCCCGGCATCGATCGCCCGGAACGAGATGCTCCCCCGGCTCCGCGCCGGCAGTGGGCTCGGCGGCTACAAGGTCTACGCCAATATCAAGGGGCGCTACCGGGCAGTGAACCCCGGCTCGATCAACTGGCGCACCGTCAACATGAACAAGATCCAGATCAAGCAGCCGCCCGGATCGCGCAACGCGCTTGGCCAGGTCAAGTTCCTGTTTCCGAACAAGTATTCGGTCTATCTCCACGACACGCCGTCGAAGAGCCTCTTCGATCGCGAGTCGCGCGCCTACAGCCACGGCTGCATGAGGGTCCAGAATCCCTGGGACTTCGCCGAAGCCCTGTTTGCCGATTCAACCGACGTCGACGGCAGCAAGCTGCGCAAGATGGTCGGCGGCGGCGAGCGCTGGGTGAACCTCAACAACAAGATCCCGGTCCACATCACCTATTTCACCGCCTGGGTCGACGACAATGGCGACCTGCAGACCCGGAACGACATCTATGGCCACGACAAGCGGGTTGCGAAAGCGCTGGGATTAAACTGAAAATTCAGCACCCGCACCGAGAAATCCGGTTGCCAATCTGCCCTGTAAATGCCACGTTTCAGACCTAGTCGAGTCAGTCAGGACGAGACGGGGCGAGACAAGGCGCACTGCCCCATTTCATTAAAGCGGCGTTAACTTTATCGCTCGACAATTGCGCTGTGGAATGTCCTTACAAGGACTAAGGACAGCGACGGGTTTTGGGGATTGACGGGGTGAAGGTCAGGGGTATTCGGGGGCATCGGGTTACCCGGCTGCTTTCTCGTGTATGTGCTACGGCCTTGGTCGGTTTCGCGGTCTCGGGGCATGCTGCCTCCGCGGAAGACAGGGCTCTTTACCTCTACAATGCCCACACCAAAGAGCGCGCCACGATCGTCTTCAAGCGCGACGGCGTCTATGACCCGGCCGGCATCGCCCAGCTGAACCGGTTCCTGCGCGATTGGCGCAAGAACCAGACGATCAAGATGGATCCCCACCTGTTCGATCTGGTGTGGGAGGTTTACCAGAAGACCGGGACCAGCAACCCGATCACGGTCATCTGCGGCTATCGCTCGCCCCAGACCAACGCCATGCTGCGCAGCCGTTCAAGCGGTGTCGCCCAGAACAGCCAGCATACCAAGGGCAAGGCGATGGATTTCTACATCCCTGGCGTCGATCTCGCGAAGCTGCGCGCAATCGGCCTGCAAATGCAGGCCGGCGGCGTTGGCTTCTATCCGAGCTCGGGCTCGCCCTTCGTCCACATGGATACCGGATCGGTGCGCCATTGGCCGCGCATGTCCCGCAGCCAGTTGGTCAAGGTCTTCCCGAACGGCAAGACGCTTCACGTTCCCAGCGACGGCAAGCCCCTGCCGGGCTATGCCGAGGCGCTCGCCGCCTACAAGGCGCGCCAGGCCAAGGGCATCGTCACCGCCCCGTCTTCCGGTGGGCCGGCCGATGTCGAGGTTGTCGTCGCGACCGCCGACGATGTTCCGCTGCCGCGGCTTGCGCCGGAGCGCGAAGTTGCCGGCGGAACGCTGGTTGCTTTCGGCGAGACCGATCCTGCCACAGAGGCCTCGTCGCTCCTCGCTTATCCGGGTTCGGATAATGCCGCCAGGCCCGCTGCCTTCGGCGATCGCTTCGCAGTAGCCGGACCGGCAGAACCGCTTGATCCGGTCGCCAAGATGATCGCCTTCGAGACCGCGCATGGGACGTCGGCGAATGCCGCTCCCCAGGACCTGATTGCCGCCCTCCTCGAGCGCCAGCAGGTTGATCGCCCGGCGTCGCAGTCCGCTTCCCTGCCGATCGAGCCGACTGCTGTCGTTGCGACCGTCAATGTCGAGCTCAGCCGGCCGCTCCGCGCCGACGCGATCACCACCGCCGTCCTGCGTGACAACGTCGACCGGGTCGACGTTCCGGTTCCGCCGGTAATGGCCTACGCGGCGTCCGACGATCCCGACGGCTCCGATGCCATCGTCACCTCCGGTGTCCTGCCGCACGCCAGCCCGGCGCGTCTCGCCGGAGCCGTCGCTGTCCCCGCACCGGCCCAGCCGGTCGCCGAACGCCGCGTCAACGTCGTCTACGGCGAGGTGATGAAAGCCAACCTGACCCTGACCAAGCTCGATACCCAGGGCTTGCGTCTGTGGATCGCCACGCCCTCGACCCGCGAGAAGCGTTACGCCCTGCTGACGATGCCTGACTTCGGTCGCTCTCCCGAGCTGCTTGGCAAGCCGGGTGCCGCATTTGCCGAGCATTTCGAGCCGCAGGACAATGCCGGCGAGCTGCGGACCGATCGCTTCGCCGCCGTGATCGCGCCGGCGCCGCAGATCGTCGACCTCACCGGCACCGACGAGCTCCAGTAGCCGCGGGTACCGGCCCGGTCGCCCCCGGTGACCGGCTCTTCCTCGGAACCGGAATTTCATCCTGAACTTATGAAGGTGATCCGCCCGCCGGCGATCGTGTCGTGCCCGGCGGAGGCGTTGGTGCGCTTGCCCGGTCGGGTCTATTCCGAGCGCATTCCAAGCGCGTGGAGATAAAGGTCGAGCAGCGCCTCCTGCTCCTGCCGTTCGGCGGTATCCTGCTTCCGGATCCGCACCACCTGGCGGAGGATCTTGGTGTCGAAGCCGTTCGCCTTCGCCTCGGCATAGACCTCCTTGATGTCATCGGCGAGCGCCTGCTTCTCCTCCTCGAGGCGCTCGATGCGCTCGATGATGGATCGAATCTGATCGGCTGCGATGCCACCGGTATCGGCCATTGCCCTGGGCTCTCCTGTCTGAAGTGGGGTCGGCCACGCTGATTGCCTCGGTCGCGGCCATGGGTCAAGCGTCGCGTGACGCGAAACTGGGGACTAGTGATCCGCCTTTCCTGCAGCGAAGGCCGCGCGCTGTTCGGGCGTTGCCTCGTGCTGGTAGCGCGCCCGCCATTCCTCGTAGGGCATGCCGTAGATGATCTCGCGGGACGTCGCCTTGTCCATCGGGATACCCTCCGCTTCGGCCGCCTCCCGATACCAGTTGGACAGGCAGTTCCGGCAGAAGCCGGCAAGATTCATCAGGTCGATGTTCTGAACGTCTGTCCGTTCGCGCAGATGCGCGACAAGCCGCCTGAAGGCGGCCGCTTCGAGCATCGTCGTCGTGCTGTTGTCGTCGTCCGGCATCCTTCGCTCCTCGCGGCGCCGAGCGCCTGCCCCTTCAGATAGGGTCCACCGTTCCCGACCGCGACCCGTAATGCCGGATGACGTGGAGATCGGGATCGGTATTGAGCGCCCTGATGACCGGCGCCAGCCGATCGACCCAGGCCGCGGCGCCCGCATCGTCCGAGATCAGGTCCTGCCGCAGCTCGATCAGCCCGTGGGCGAGCCCGCGGCGCGTCCCGTGGCGATACATGCTGTCGCGAATGAGTGCGCCGGAATAAGGCTCGTTGTCGCCGACCACCAGGTCGGGATCGGCCGCCAGGGCCTCGACCATCGGCTTCGCGACCCGTGGATCGGCGTCCCAGAGGATGCCGATCTGCCAGGGCCGCCCGCGCCCGCGCCAGACCGGCGTGAAGCTGTGGACGGAAATCAGGATCGGAACGGACCCGGCGGCGAGCGATCGCTCGATCACGCGGTCGACCTCGGCATGGTAGGGTGCGTGAAAGCGCGCAAGCCGCCTCGCACGCTCGTCCGCATCGACATGATGGTTCCCGGGAATGATCGCGCCGTCCGATATCCGCATGATCAGCGTCGGATCGTCGATGCCACGGTTCGGATCGATCAACAGCCGCGAGAAGGTCGTCAGAACGGCAGGCGCCCCGAGCCGCTCGGCGAGGCCGATGGTGACGGCCCGCGCCCCGGGATCATAGGCGATGTGACGCAGGAACTCGCCGGGCGGCAACCCGAGCGTCCCGTATTCCGGCGGCAGCCGGTTTTCCGCGTGATCGCAGAGAAAAATGATGCCTTGGGCCGGATCGCCCTCGATCGTCACGAAAGGATGAAACGCCTCATCCGCGCCGACCGCGCCAACCGCCCCGTCCGAAACCATATCCATGGCGTTCAATATTAGTGACCTGTCGCCTCCTGTGCCATAGGAGTGGCCGCATCAACGAGCGCCACGATGACACAGCATTCTGAGACCAGCCCGGCAGCGCCATCCGCCGCCACCGGTTTCGCCCTGCCCTTCGCCGCCCTTCTCCTCAGCGCGTTGGCGATGGCCTCGTCGCCGCTCTTCGTCCGCCTCGCCGAGGTCGGCCCCTTCGCCAGCGCCTTCTGGCGCGTCACTGCCGCCCTGCCGGTCCTCTGGGTCTGGGCGATGCGGGAAACGCGCAGCCGCGGCGAGCCGGCAGTCACCACCTACCGGATCGAACCGGCCATTCTCATCTCGGGTCTCGTTTTCGCCGGCGACCTGCTTGTCTGGCACGTGGCGATCCTCAAGACGAGCGTCGCCAATGCCTCCTTCTTCGCGCTGATGGCGCCGGTATGGGTGGTGCTCGGGTCGGCGGTGTTGATCGGCGAGAAGGTCGGCCGGGGCGGCGTCATCGGGCTCCTGCTCTGCCTCGTCGGCGCGATCGCCCTCCTTGGATCGAGCTATTCCTTCGCTCCGGAACATCTTGCCGGCGACCTCTATGCAATCGCCACGTCGATCTTCTTCGGCGCCTATTTCATGGCGGTCCGCGTCGCCAGGCGCCGCGCCGGCACCGGCCGGATCGTCTTCCTGACCTCGGTGATCACCGCGCCGATCCTGCTGGCGGCGTCCCTGATCGCCGGAAACGGGCTCCTTCCCCCGAGCCTCGGCGGCGCTGCCGCGCTCCTCACCCTGTCCTATTTCGGACATGCCGGCGGACAGGGGTTCCTCGCCTTCGCGCTCGGCCACCTGCCGGCTGCCTTCTCGTCGCTGGTCACCTTCCTCGGCTCACTCGCGGCGGCCGCCCTGGCATGGATATTCCTCGACGAACCGCTGGCTCCGATGCAGATCGCCGGGGCGGCGCTGATCCTCGCCGGCATCTATTCCGCACGACCTGCACGTCAGCCATGATGCTGCCGCCTTCGCCGGTGTAAGTGGCCAAAGTCACTGCATGATTCCAGCTTTCGAAGAACAAGAAGACCAGGATGAAATCAACTGCCGACGCGTTGACACGACGAAACCCGCCGCGCGATAAGAACGTCTCTGGAAACGCCTGATAACCGGTTCGCCAAATCCCGACCCGATGCGATCGCACGCTCAAAATTCATGGCACCGGAAGGCGATCGTGGCCGCCAGCATCGTTTTGCTGGCAGCCATAGCAACCGGTGCTTTTTTCATGCTGCGCCAGGATGGTTCGGCCGAGATCCGGCTGCTCGAGGCCGGCGCGGTACCGGCCGGCGTTTCCGGCAGCCTCACCGCCGAAAGCACGGGTGGCGGCCTCCGCCTCTGCAACAAGACGACCAGCCGCGTCGGTATCGCCATCGGCTACAAGGAAGACAAGCGCTGGACCACGGAAGGCTGGTGGAACGTCGACGCCAGCAGCTGCGAAACGCTGATGGCCGGGCCACTTGTGTCGCGCTTCTACTACGTCTACGCAATCGACTATGATCAGGGTGGCGTTTGGGGCGGTAAGGCTGCAATGTGTACCCGCGACAAGATGTTCACCATCCACGGCATAGAGGACTGCGTGGCGCGCGGATTCGAGAAGACGGGGTTCTTTGAGGTCGACACCGGCGAGCAGAGAAGCTGGACCGTCGAACTGACCGAACCGGACGAGACCGGAACGGGGGGCCGATGAGACGGCGCCGCAAGGTCAAGATCCTTGCGACTCTCGGCCCGTCTTCCTCCGACAAGGCAAAGATAAGATCTCTGGTCGACGCCGGCGCAGACGTCTTCCGCATCAACATGAGCCATACCGACCACCCGACCCTTCGGCGGATGGTCAACACGATCCGGGCGATCGAAGCGGAAAGCGATCGGCCGATCGGCATCCTGGCCGACCTTCAGGGTCCGAAACTGCGGTTGGGCACATTCGCCGAAGGCAAGATTGAGCTGACCCCCGGCGACAAGTTCGTTCTCGACTCCGACCCGGAGCCCGGCAACGACCACCGGGTCTACCTTCCCCATCCCGAGATTCTCGAGGCGATCGAGCCCGGCCATCGGCTGCTGCTCGACGACGGCAAGGTCCGGCTACGGGTCGAGGAGTGCGACGGCACCAGCGCGACGACCTTCATCGAAGCCGGCACCATGCTCTCCGACCGCAAGGGCGTCAGCGTTCCCGACACCACCCTCGCCTTCAGTGCGATGACCGGGAAGGATCACTCCGACCTCGATGCCGCCCTCGATGCGGGAGTCGACTGGATCGCCCTGTCCTTCGTCCAGCGGCCGGAAGACCTTGCCGAGGTGAAGAAGATCGCGCGCGGTCGCGCCGCGGTCATGGCGAAGATCGAGAAGCCGCAGGCCGTTGAGCGGCTGGCCGCGATCATCGAACAGGCGGATGCGCTGATGGTCGCCCGCGGCGATCTCGGCGTCGAGATGCCGCTCGAACGCGTCCCCGGCATCCAGAAGCAGATCACCCGCGCGGCGCGCCGGGCCGGCAAGCCGGTGGTGGTTGCCACCCAGATGCTGGAATCGATGATCACCGCCCCGGTGCCGACCCGAGCGGAGGTCTCGGACGTCTCGACGGCGGTCTTCGAGGGCGCCGATGCGATCATGCTGTCGGCCGAATCGGCATCCGGCGCCTTCCCGATCGAGGCGGTGGCGACGATGGACCGGATCGCCACCGAGGTCGAGCGCGACCCCAACTACCCGGGCATCATCTACGCCCAGCGGACCGAGCCCGAGGCAACCGGCGCTGACGCGATTTCCGCCGCCGCCCGCCAGATCGCCGAGACGCTGCACCTTGCGGCCATCTGCTGCTACACCGCCTCCGGCGCGACCGCCGTGCGCGCGGCACGCGAGCGGCCGCTGACACCGATCATCGCCATGTCGCCTATCGCCGCCACCGCGCGGCGCCTGTCGATCGTCTGGGGGCTGCATTGCGTCGCCGGCCAGGAGCCCGGCACCCTCGAGGAAATGGTCGACCGGGCCTGCCAGGTGGCGTCCTCGGAAGGCGGCGCCGTGCCCGGCCAGCGCATCATCGTCACGGCCGGTGTTCCGCTCGGAACGCCGGGTGCGACCAACATGCTGAGGATCGCCTTCATCGGCAGCCACGGCGGCGATTCGCTGAAGAGCTGACGGGTTCCTCTACCGGGCCCGCCGTTCAGAGCGCCTGACCGATATTCTTGGCCTCCAGCGCGTCAAGCGCGTCCCGCACCGTATCGAGATGCGGATCGACGGCCAGCGCGCTCCGGTACGCGGCAATCGCCCGGTCGTCGTCGCCGATCGCCTGAAGAACCATTCCGAATCCGCTCAGCGCACCGAAGTGCCGCGGCTCAAGCTCCAGGACGCGTCCGATATCGGAGATCGACTGGCCGTAGTCGTCCAGGAGGAAATACACCGTGGCGCGCTTGTTCCAGCCCTCGACATAGTCCGGGCGCATGACGATGACCCGGTCGAGGAAATCGAGCGCCCGGGAATAGCGCTTCTCCTGCATGGCGCTCAGCGCCCAGTCCATCATCAGATCAACCGTGTCGCTGCCGGAATCGAGCCACAGGCTTTGTATCGTCCGTTCGGCCTGCTTCGCCTCGGTCTCGTCCTCGGTGGTACGCAGGGTCTCGAACAGCGCGTCAATGCGCTCGGCCCGGGTCGGCTCGGCGACGACGGGCTTTTCCTCGTCAAGCGTGACGGTCGGAAGTGTCTCCTCGGCCCAGGCGGCAGCGCCACCGGCGACGGTCAACAGCAATGGGGCAAGGACAAGCGCAACGAACCGCATAACCAGCAGCTTAGCGCCAGTCGCGGATCGTCGTCAAAACAAGCCGACGTGATGGAACTGCGGGCGCAGCGCCTCAGCCCTGGCGGGCCTTGAAGCGCGGATTGGCTTTGTTGATCACAAAGACGCGGCCTTTCCGCCGGACAAGGCGGTTGCCACGATGTCGGTTGCGCAGCGAACGGAGTGAATTGCGAATCTTCATGGGTCTATGGCCGGCTCGAACGACCATGCCGAGCATGGCCTTGAAAAATCCGGGCGGAACCTAGGGTCAGGTCCTTGCCATGTCAAGCGCCGGAGGCCCTGAATGCCGGTGATTCAGGCGGCGAGAAGCTTCTCGACCTCGTTGACCAGGTCTTTCAGGTGGAACGGCTTGGAAAGCACCTTGGCCGCGGGCGGCGCATTCGATTCCGGATTGAGCGCCACCGCAGCGAATCCGGTGATGAACATCACCTTGAGGTCGGGATCGAGTTCGGTCGCCCGCCGGGCGAGCTCGATGCCGTCCATCTCGGGCATGACGATATCGGTAAGGAGCAGCGTGAACGGCTCTTCCCGGAGTCGCTCGTAGGCCGACTGGCCGTTGTCGAACGACACCACCTCGTAACCGGCATTCTGCAGCGCCTTGACCAGGAAGCGGCGCATGTCGTTGTCGTCTT
>JAGRKY010000128.1 GCA_020442095.1 Bauldia sp. | reverse complement strand
TCCGGCTGCGGCAAGACCACCCTTCTCCAGATGGTGTCGGGGCTGCTGCCGACCAGCAGCGGCACCATCTCGGTCGGCCCCAAGACGGTCACCGGACCGGGACCGGACCGCGGCGTGGTGTTCCAGAAGGACAGCGTCTTCCCCTGGTTCCGGGTCATCGACAACGTCGAATACGGCATGAAGCGCCGCGGTGTTCCGGCGACCGAGCGGCGCGAGATCGCCAACCGCTACCTCGAGCTCGTCGGCCTGTCGCA
Organism: Bauldia sp.; assembly: GCA_020442095.1. The sequence goes on along the minus strand of JAGRKY010000128.1, from coordinate 6,604 downwards.
TGTTGCCCGCGCATGGCCGAAGGAATTGTCCGGCGGCATGCTGAAACGCGTCGCCATCGCCACCGTCTTCGCCAACGGTTCGGACGTGCTCCTCCTCGACGAGCCTTTCGCGGCGCTCGACTACGTCACCAAGCACCAGCTCCACGACGTTCTGCTTGACCTGTGGCGGAGTTCCGACACGACGCGCCGCACCGTCCTGTTCGTTACCCACGACGTCGATGAATCGCTGCTCCTTGCCGACCGGATCATCGTCATCAAGGGCGGCAAGCTCGTCGACGACATCGCCGTCACCGCGGAACGGCCGCGCGACGCCGATACGCTGACCTTGCCGGAGATCATGGCGATCAAGCACAAGCTCCTCGCCCATCTCGGGCTTGAGCACGGTCGACGCCACGGGGCGGCCGCATGACCCGGACCACAGAGCGCTGGATTTCGCTTGCCGTCTTCGTCGGCCTCATCCTGTTCTGGCAAACGCTGTCCCGCATCTACACGGCCGAGATCATTCCGGGCGTGCCGCTCGTGCCCGGCTGGGACGTGCTGGTCACCCGCACTTTCCTCTCGATGGCTGATTACTGGGGCGGCGGGCTCGGCGTCGCATCGGTCGGCGAAGGTGCGGAGCGGTCCTATTCCGCGGCAGCGCTCTCCGTCGTCACCCACTCCTGGGATACGCTCGTCCGCCTCTATGTCGGACTGATCATGGGCGCGATCGGCGGCACGGCGCTCGGCCTCGCCATCTCCTGGTCGACCTGGTCGCGGCGTATCATCGCCCTCCCCGTCCAGCTCATCCAGGGACTGCCGCTGCTCGCCATGGTGCCGCTCTTCCAGCTCTGGTTCGGCACCTACTTCATCGGCAAGGTCACCTTCATCGCCTACGGCGTCGGTGTCCTCTTCGTCGCCGGCACCATCAATGCCGTCAGGAACGTCCCGCAGATCTATATCGACAATGCGATGACGCTCGGCGCCAGCAAGGTGGAGGTCTACCGGACCATTATCATTCCGGCGATCTTCCCCGAGCTTCGCGCCACCATCCTGCTCAGCCTCGGCGTCGCCTGGGCGACGGTGATCGGCGCGGAATATCTCGGCGCGCAGTCCGGCCTCGGCTACATCCTCGTCTACTCCCAGCAATATGGCTACGTCGACCGCATGTTCTTCGTGGCGCTGCTCTTCATCGTCTACGCGTCGATCAGCTACGCCGTGTTCAACCGGATTTCGGCACGGCTGACCGAATGGGTGCCCCGCGCCAGTTCGCGGGGCCGGCCGGCGTAGCAGATCGGAAACCGCATGACCGACATCCCCCTCACCGTCGCCCTCGGCGAACAGCGATACCGCATCGACCGTCCCTTCTATGTCCACAAGGACGGCCCGGGGAGCGTGACCGACGTTGCCGTGGACCCATCGGGAAACGTCCATGTGCTGGTCCGTCGCGACCCCTATGTGGACGCAGACGGGCCTGCGGTCGCGAGCCTCGGCCCCGACGGCGAGATCAAGTCGCTGTGGGGTGGCGACCTGATCACCGATTCCCACATGCTGACGGCGGCGCCCGACGGGCGCCTGTTCATCGTCGATCGCGATTGCCACGAGGTCGTCATCGCCGACGGGGAAAAACGGACCGGTGGCCTGGGAAAGCGCAACGAGCCGCTTTCCCCGTTCAATCACCCCACCGCCGTCGCCTTCGCACCCGACGGCACGATCTACGTTTCGGACGGATACGCCAATCACAAGGTCCATCGCTTCGCTCCCGACGGGACGCTGCTCGGCTCGTGGGGCGAGCTTGGCGACGGACCGGGCGCCTTCATGAACCCGCACGCCGTCTGGGTGCTGCCGGACGGGCTCGTGGTCGTCGTCGACCGTGAGAACAACCGGCTGCAGGTCTTCACGCCCGAAGGCGGCTTCATCGATATCTGGACCGGATTCGTGAAGCCTCTCGACCTTTGGGGCGATGCCGAGGGCCGCCTCTACGTCACCGACCTGATCCCGGCGCTGACACTGCTCTCGCCCACCGGAGAAAGGCTCGGTCGTTGCCGGCCGGTGCTCAACGGCGCCCATGGAATCAGCGGCGATGCCGCCGGCAATCTTTATCTCGCCGAACCGTCGCCAAGCCGCGTCACGCGCATGGTGCCCATCTGACGCCAGCGACAGCGCGAAAAAGACAGACGTTGCAAGGAGACACGTGAATGAGTGAACTGGACCTTCTCGTGAAGGGGGGCGAGGCCGTCATCGGCCAGGACCTGGTGAAATCCGACATCGGCATCAAGGACGGTGTCGTGACGGTGGTTGGCGCCGGGCTGGAGGCTTCGGCGAAGGAGACGGTCGATGCCTCGGGGCTCCTCGTCCTGCCGGGCGGTGTCGACAGCCACGTTCACATCGACCAGCCCTCCGGCTCCGCGGCCGAGATGTGCGACACCTTCGAGACGGCAAGCGCATCGGCCGCCGCGGGCGGCACGACCAGCGTCATCTGCTTCGCCTGGCAGTCGCAGGGCGAGTCGCTGGCGGCGATCGCGGCCGACTATGCCGAGCGCGCCAAGGGATCGCGGGTCGACTACGCCTTCCATCTCACCATCACCGATCCGACCGACGAGGTTGTCGAGAAGGAGCTTCCCGCGCTCGTCGCCGCCGGCAACCGGTCGATCAAGATCTTCATGACCTACAAGGGGGTCGGTCTCGACGACCGGCAGATTCTCCGCGTCCTCGACGCGGCGCGTCGCAACAAGGCGCTGGTCTGCGTCCATGCCGAGAACAACGCCCTCATCGAATACCTTACCGACAAGCTGCTCGCGGCAGGGCTGACCGCACCCAAATACTTTCCCCTGTCGAAGCCCTCGGTCGCCGAACGCGAGGCGGTCCAGAGGGTCATCGCCTTCAGCGAGGCGCTCGACGTGCCGATCGAGATCTTCCACGTCTCCGGCGCCGGGCCAGCGGCGGAAATCGAGCGGGCCCAGGAGCGCGGTCTCAAGATCTGGGCCGAGACCTGTCCCCACTACCTGACCATCGTCGCCGACGATCTCGACAAGCCCGGCTTCGAGGGCGCGAAGCTCATTTTCGGGCCTCCGGCGCGGACAGCCGCGGACCAGGAGGCGCTCTGGGACTACATCCGGCGCGGTATCATCTCCGTCATCTCCTCGGACCACTCGCCCTCCCGCTACGACGATCCGAAGGGCAAGAAGGTCGCGGGCGAGGATGCGCCGTTCAGCGTCATCCCGAACGGCGTTCCCGGTCTCGCGGCACGCATGCCGGTCCTCTTCTCCGAGGGCGTTTCCAAGGGGCGCATCGACATCGCGAAGTTCGTCGATCTTGTCAGCACCGCGCCGGCGAAGCTCTTCGGCCTCTATCCGCGCAAGGGCACGATCGCGATCGGCAGCGACGCCGACCTCGTGCTCTGGGATCCGCAGAAGAAGGTGACCCTCACCAACGCGATGATGCACCACGGCGGCGACTATACGCCGTGGGAAGGAGTCGAAGTGATCGGCTATCCGGTCGCCACCTACCTCCGCGGTCGCGCCATCTTCCGGGAGGGCGAGATCCTCGTCGAGGGCGGAGGCGAGCACCTCGCACGCCCCGAATATCCGATGATCGAGCCGAATGGACGCTTCCCCACCGCCTTCAACCCGGTGGATCGGACCCTGGTGGCTTGAGTCTGCCGTGACGGCAGAGGGCGGCGGGGCTCAGGCGCCTCACCCGGGAGAAATGCGATCGGATCGCGCGACTTCCGACCGGCGGCTCCCTCGCCAGCCCTCTTTTCGCGGCGGAATGTAAGCCGTGATTGTTACTTTGCAGGACGTCAAGTCGACGTCGCGAGTGCCCATTTCCCCCCGACCAGGTTTCGTGCAGACTTCCCAACAAGCGCAATTGCACTTCGGCGCTGTCCGCGGCACCACCGGCCAACAAAGACCTGCCTTCCTCTTGGAACGACCGACATGGCGATCCTCATTCACCCTACCCCGGGCCCGACCGTCTCGGCAGCGGAGATCGAGGCATGGCGCACGATCCCCGTCGCGGTCGCCGTCGACCTTACGCGCGAGATCGGCCAGGTCGACCCGACCATCCGGCCCCTCAATCCGCCGGGCCGGCAGCCCCGCCTGTTCGGCCGCGCCGTGACCGCACATTGCCACCCGCCTGATTTCGGCGCCGTCGTCCAGGCGCTCGACCTCACCGGCCCGGGTGATGTGCTGGTGATCGCTGCCGCCGGCAACGCCGAGGTTGCGATGATCGGCGAGGTCCTCGGCGGCTATCTGCGGAAACGCGGCTGCGTCGGCGTCGTCTGCGATGGCGCGGTCCGTGACGTCGGCACCCTTGCAAGCTGGCCGGACTTTTCCGTCTATACCCGGTTCGTGACACCCCGTGGCCCGGACTCTGCCGGACAAGGGTCGGTCAACACGCCGGTCATGGTCGGCGGCCAGATGGTGAGCCCCGGTGACCTCGTGATCGGCGACGATGACGGTGTCGCAGCGCTGTCGCCGGACACCGTCCGCTCCCGCATCGGAGACGCACAGAAGCGACTTGCGCTCGAGGCCGACTGGGTCAGGAAGCTCTCGAGCGGGGGAACAGCCGCGGATACGTTTGGCCTGAAGTCTGGCGGCGAGAAGCCTTAGACCTCTGCCCGCAGGTCCTCTCCGCAGGTGCAACACCCGGAGGGAAGTGGCCTCAGCCCTCCCCGCCGCTGTCCCGGTAGGCGATGATCGACAGGTAGCGCGCCGGCAGCCGGTCATAGACCTCCGGCCCGTGCGGCGCGTCAGCCTCGAAGAAGAGGCTGTCGCCCGGCTTCATCGGATAGAGGTTGGAGCCGTGCCGGTAGGTCACCTCGCCCTCGAGCATGAAGAGGAATTCCATGCCCTCGTGCTGGAAGGTCGGGAACTTGTCGGTCTTCTCGGTCAGCGTGATCAGATACGGCTCGACCGACACGCCGCTCGAGCCCGGCCCGATATGGCCGAGCAGCGTATATTGGTGCCCGGCGCGCGTTCCCCGCCGTTCGACGTCGACGCCCTCTCCCGCCTTGACGAAGACCGCCGCCCGCTCCTCCTCGTAGCGCCGGAAGAACGCCGTCACCGGCACGCCGAGCGCACGGCCGAGCGACTGCAGCGTCGTCAGCGAGGGCGAGGTGTTGCCGTTCTCGATCTTCGACAGCATGCCGATCGAGAGGCTGGTCGCCGCCGCGAGCTCCGCCACCGTGATCCCGAGCTTCTTGCGGAAGGCTCGGACCTCCCGGCCGATCGCCACCTCCAGCACCATCTCGCGCTCGTCGCGGACCGCGTGCGGGTCCTGGTGGAGGGTCGGCCGCAAGCTCGCGACGCGGCCGGCTTCCGCTTCCCCGCCGGGATCGCCCGGCCTGTTTCTCGAAGCCCGTTTCATCTCGTCTCCGTTCGGTCCTCTGGCGCGCCGTCATAGGGAGATTTCACTGACAGTGAAATGCGCGGCGGCAAAACCCGCCCTGAAGGAAAATCCGCCGAACCCACGCACGCATCCCGATTGTGCATCTGCCGCAATATTATCCTATCAGGAAAAAAACATTCCTGACAGTTGATGATTTCCGGGTGGAGTGCTAAAAATCCGGGACCTTTGGTGGAGGTGACCATGTGCGGCATCGTTGGGCTGTTTCTCAAGGACAGGTCGCTTGAGCCGGAGCTCGGGGCGATGCTCTCTGAGATGCTGATCTCGCTCACCGACCGCGGGCCGGACAGCGCCGGCATCGCCATCTACAGCGCACCCACGGCGGACCGCGCCAAGATCACCGTTCAGTCGCAGACGCCCGAGGAAGATTTCGAAAGCCTCGGAACCGGCCTTACCAGGGCGCTCGGCTGCCCCGTCTCGGTCACGGTGAAATCGACCCACGCGGTGGTCGACATTCCGGCAGACCGGGTCGACGAGGCCCGGACCGCCATCGGCGAGCTTTGCGCCAATGCCCGGGTAATGAGCGCCGGCGAGGCGGTGGAGATATACAAGGAAGTCGGTCTGCCCCATGCCGTCGTCGAGCGCTTCGGTATTCGCGCGATGGCCGGCAGCCATGGCATCGGGCATACCCGCATGGCGACCGAATCCGCCGTCACCACGATGGGCGCCCATCCCTTCTCAACCGACGCCGACCAGTGCCTGGTCCATAACGGCTCCCTTTCCAATCACAACAACGTCCGTCGGGAGCTCATCCGCAAAGGCATGCACTTCGAGACGGAGAACGACACGGAAGTCGCGGCCGCCTACATCTCCTCCACCCTCAAGGATGGAAGCGATCTGGGCGAGGCTCTCGAAGGCACGCTTGCCGACCTCGATGGTTTCTTCACCTTCGTGGTCGGCACCAGGGACGGCTTCGGCGTCGTCCGCGACCCGATCGCCTGCAAGCCGGCGGTCATGGCCGAGACCGACACCTATGTCGCCTTCGCCTCGGAATACCGGGCGCTGACCGGCCTGCCCGGCATCGAGAGCGCGAGGGTCTGGGAACCCGAACCCGCCACCGTCTATTTCTGGGAGCGCTGACCTCATGCCGACGGTGGACCTCGCCGCAACACCGCTCCGCGACCTGAACCAGGCGCTCCACGACGTCGCTGCGGGCTCCAACGAGACCGACTGGGAGGTGCTCAACCCGAAGGGCGGCCACGCCATCGCCGTCGGCATC
>JAGRKY010000127.1 GCA_020442095.1 Bauldia sp. | reverse complement strand
CGCCGGCAAGTCGACGCTGCTGAAATCGATCTGCGGGCTGGTCAAGACCCGGCGCGGAAGCATCGTCTTCGACGGCAAGCCGATCAACGGCCTGCGCACCGACGAGATCCTGCAGCGCGGCATCTGCTACGTGCCGCAGGACCGCAGCCTCTTCCCGGACATGACGGTGCGCGAGAACCTGCGGATGGGCGGCTATATCCTCACCGATCGCCACGAGGTGGAGCGGCGGATCGACGAGGTGATGGAGATGTTCCCGATCCTCAAGGAGCGCCGCTCCCAGCTCGCCAAGACGATGTCGGGCGGCCAGCAGCAGATGCTGCTCATCGGCCGGGCGCTGGTGCTGAAGCCGCGGGTCATCATGCTCGACGAACCCTCGCTCGGCCTCGCACCGATCGTCTCGCAGCAGATCTTCGAGTCGATGAAGGAGCTGAAGAAGGCCGGCATCACCATCATCGTCGTCGAGCAGAATGCGCGGATCGGCCTCCACTTCGCCGACTGGGGCTGCGTCCTCGATCTCGGCAAGATGGTGTTCGACGGACCGTCGGAGACCGTGCTCGAGGACCCGCGGATCGAGGAGCTCTATCTCGGCCGGCGGCGGCAACGGACAGGGACCGGCGGATGACCCAGAACATCCAGATCGTCATCCTCGGCCTGACGCTCGGCGGTGTCTTCGCGCTGATGGCATCGGGCCTGACGCTGATCTTCGGCGTCATGGGCATCGTCAACCTCGCGCATGCGGCGTTCATGGTGCTCGCCGCATTCATCGCCTATTTCGCCTTCCAGCTCATCCACATCGACCCGATCCTGTCGATCGTCATCACCATGCCGGTGATGTTCGTGGTCGGCCTCGTCGTCTACCGGTTGTTCTTCGCCCGATCCGTGGCCGATCCGCACAAGCGCGGGACGATGGTGCTCGTCACCTTCGCCCTGGCGCTGGTGGTGGAAGGCACCCTCGGCTTCCTCTTCTCCAACATCTACCGCTCGACCAACCCGGCCTATGCCTCGAAGGCGATCCTCTTCGGGCCTTTCTATCTGCCGGAGGGACAGTTCTACGCGACGCTGATGAGCATCGCGCTACTGGTCGGCCTGTGGGCGTTCCTGCAATACACCAAGACCGGCTATGCCATCCGCGCCACCATGCATAACCGGACGGCGGCCGAGGTCGTCGGCGTCAATGTCGACCGCATCTCGATGCTCGTCTTCGGCATCGGCATGGCGCTCGCCGGGGCCTCCGGCTCGATGATGACCTTCCTCTTCTCCTTCTATCCGAGCAAGCACTGGGAGTTCGTGGCGATCCTGTTGTCGCTGGTCGTGCTCGGCGGCATGGGGAGCCTGCTCGGGGCGCTGGTCGGCGCGCTGGTGCTGTCGGTGGTCTCGGCCTTCGTCAGCGCCAGTTTCGGGCCGACCTGGTCGCCGGTCACCTTCTACCTCGCGCTGTTCGTCATCCTGCTGGTCAGGCCCCAGGGCCTGCTCGGCAAGAAGCCGGAGCTCTGACGATGACGACATCCGATACCTCGGTCCCTGCCCCGGCCGCCACGACCACCAGCAAGCGCGCGACGATCGCCATGCTCATCGTCGCCGCGCTGGTCTTCCCGCTGCTTCAGGTCGCCTTCGGCGGGCTGAACTACTGGCTGCACATGCTGCTGTTCATCTTCATGAACATCGCCATCGCCTCGAGCTGGAACATCATCGGCGGCTATGCCGGCTATATCTCGCTCGGCCACAACGTGTTCTTCGCCATCGGCGGCTATGCGGCTGCGATCCTCTTCGCCTATTTCGGCGTTTCGCCGTTCATCGCCTTCCCGCTTTGCGGACTGATCGCCATGGCGTTCGGCTTCCTGATCGGCTTGATCACGCTGCGCGCCCGCGGCCCGACCTTCATCATCTCGACCATCGCGCTGGTGCTGCTCGCCAAGATCCTGCTCGACAACTGGGACTATATCGGCGGCACCAACGGCATATCGCTGCCGCTGCTCGACCTGCCGGTCGAGCTGGTCAAGCTGCCCTTCTACTACCTGATGCTGCTGCTCGCCGTCGGGGCGGTCTGGCTGTCGTGGCGGATCCGCAGCTCGAAGTTCGGGCTGGGGCTGCGCGCCATATCGCAGGACGAGACCAAGGCGGAAGTCGCCGGCATCCCGACCCGGATGTACAAGACGCTCGCCTTCGCGCTGTCGGGCCTGTTCATCGGGATGGCCGGGGCGCTGTGGGGCTACTACCTCACCTATCTCAGCCCGGCGATCTTCCTGTCGATCCTGGTCGGCGCCAAGTTCGTGCTGATGACGATCCTTGGCGGCCGCGGCACCGTCTCCGGTCCCGTCGTCGGCGCGATCATCTTCATCGTCGCCAACGAATTCTTCGTCACCCACCTCGGCGCGACGGCGCTCAATATCGTCGCCACCGGCATCCTGCTGGTGCTGGTGCTCGTCTTCTTCCCCGAGGGAATCGTCGGCTCGCTGAAGAAGAGTGGCCGCCTGCCGAAGTGGCTGGACTGGGACTAGCCGAGCCCGAGAAACGGCGCCATCGCCCTGACCAGCGCGTCCGGCGCCTGCATGTGCGGGGCGTGGCCGGCACCAGCGAGCTCGATGACCTGGCCGTCAGGAAGACGCGCCGCAAGTTCGTGGCCGAGCGACGAGCCGGTCGCCGAGTCGTGCTCGCCGACCACCACCAGTACCGGGTTGGTGATCCGGTCGAGATCGGGAGCGAGGTCGAGCGCGGCGAGCGACCGGCAGGCCGCCGCAAAGACCTGCGGATCGATGGCGACGAAGACCTGCTTGCGGTCCTCGATCACCGCCGGGTTGGCGTCGATATAGTCCTGCGGGAACATCCTCAGCATCGCGGCATCGGCGAGCGGCGCCATGCCGATGCTCTCCGCCTTGTCGGCCATGGCGCGGAAGGTTGCCCGGCCCGCCTCCGGGAAGGCGATCGCGCTGCCGATCAGCACGAGGCGATTGAAGCGCTCCCCATGCCGGAGCGCCATGGTCAGGCCGACGAAGCCGCCGAGGCCGTTGCCGAGGACGTCGGTCTCCGGCGGCAGGCCGAGCGCGTCGAACGCCTCGACGATGCGGTCGGCATAGCCGGCAAGCGGCTCGGCCCTCGGCGAGGAGCCGAAGCCCGGCATGTTGAAGAGGACCAGCCGGCGGCGATTCTTGAGGCGGTCGACCAGCGCCGCATAGGAGGTCCGGTCGGTGAGCAGCGAGTGGAGGAGCACGAGATCCGGGCCGCTCCCCACGATCTCGACTTCAAGGTCCTGTCCGGCCACGTGTCCGCCTCCCCTGTTTGTTGCCGCCTGCTGTTTCTGTGCCTTGCTCACCGGGAAATCCCCGCACCTGCGGGGGAAGTCCGGCAGGGCAGAGGAGACCGCCTAGCCTTCGGTCTCCAGCCCGGAGGCTACCTTCCTGTTCTCGCTCTCCAGCGTCATCCCGGCGCCCTGTGCGACCGTCTCGATCAGGGCGGCAAAGTCGGCCGCGCGATAGGCGGCGGGATCCGGCTTCGCCTCCGCCATGCCGATATGCGCCTGCAGCGCCTCGCGGGTGGTGGCGGTGACCGGCATCGGCACGTCGAAGGCATGTCCCGCGGCAAGGCCGAGGTCGAGGTCCTTGCGCAGCAGCGTCGGGGTGAAGGTCGTCGTCCAGTCGAGATTGACCAGCGCCGGCGACTTGTAGCGGGTGAAGATCGAGCCCATCACGCTGTTGTTGATGAAGTCGAGGAAGGCATGGCGCGGCACGCCCGCCTTCTCGGCAAGCACCGTGATCTCGGCAAGGTTCTGGATGACGACGCCGAGAAAGACGTTGTGGGCGATCTTGCAGAAGCGGGAAAGCTCGCCGTCGCCGACATAGGAGACGCCGCGAACCGCGAAGGTCTCGATCAGGGCCTGCACGGAGGCAAAGGCTGATTCCGGGCCGGAGGCGACGGCGCTGAGCTTGCCGGCCTTGACGCATTTCGCGTTGCCGGAAACGGGCGCGGCGATCATCGCGCCACCGAGCGACTTCACCCGTGCGCGGATCTCCTCGCTCTCCTCGCCGCTGATCGACGAGCAATCGACCAGTATCTTCGGGAAGGCGCCCTTGCCGTGCGGCGCGACGCCATTCGCGCCGAAGCAGACCTCGTCGAGATCGCTGCCGGTCGAAACCATGGTGAAAAGGACATCGACATTTGCCAGGTCGGCGGGCGTGTCGACGATGGTGGCGCCGAGAGCCTCGAGCGGTTCCGCCTTGGACCGCGTGCGGTTCCAGACGGAAATCGTATGGCCTGCCTTGAGCAGCCGCTCCGCCATGGCAAAGCCCATGCGGCCAATGCCGATCCAGCCGATCGTCAGTGTGTTGTCGGGCACTTTGGAGCCTCCCCTTGTTGTTTTCTCCCCGAGCCGGAACCGGACCCGTCTGACGCACAGATAGCACGAAAACGCGGGGTGAATGCCGCGGAAAACCGCCAAATCGGACGTCTTGATCGCGTCTGTCGCGTCGCCACCCGGCGACGAAGCTTTCGCCCGGAAAGCGGCGGACGCAAATGCCTTCAGACGCTCCACAGGCCCGCTTCGCGAGCAACGCAGAAGCTGCCGGCGAGCTGTCCGTTTTCAGTCCTTTTTCAGGGCCTCTCGTGACGGCCCTTCTCAGAGGACGCCGTAGGCTTCGTAGACATCGCGCAGCAGCCGGCCGGCAATGAGGTCCTCACGGCTGCGATCCTCGGCGGTGACCTTCTCCTCCGCGACGGTGAACACCTGGTCGGCGATTTCCTGCGGGATGACGACGACGCCATCGGCATCGCCGAAGATCCAGTCATTGGTCCGCAATTCGACCCCGCCGCAGACAATGCGGCAGTCCATCTCCATCATCCGGGAACGGCCGCGGCTGTCGAGCGGGCCGATACCGCCATGGAAGACCGGGAATGCCATCTCGCGGATTCGCTTAGTGTCCCGGATCAACCCGTCGGTGACGCATCCGGCGGCGCCGCGAGCCCGGGACGCGGTGGTCAGCAATTCTCCCCAGGGCGCGATCCGCTCGGTCGGACCGTCGCATCCGAGCACCGCGACATCCCCCGGCTTCAGGTCGTCGATCAGCGCGATCTCGACCTCGTAGGGGTTTTCGTCCGGCGCCACCTCGAAGCGGTTCATGTAGAGCCCGGTGCGTACCCGGCCGAACAGGACCAGCGACTCGTCGAGCGGACGAACGAACGGCCGCATCGCCTGGGCGCTATAGCCGAAGGAGTCCAGCACGTCGCTGAGGACAGCCGAATAGAGCACGCTGACGATCGTGTCCCGCTTGTCTTGTGGATTGCTCATTTTGCGCGACCTTGTTGCCTTTCTTGAAGTGACTGCCTCGGCGGCCCGGCGTTTACCGCGGCGCTTCGGCGACATAGCGGAATTCCATCCGCTGCCGATAGGTCTCGCCCGGGTTCAGCCGGGTCGAAGGGAAATGTCAGAACTCGGGCCTTCCGGGGAACCTGGCAGCCTCATACCCAGCCGGCATCCACAATGAATTCCTGTTTCGTGCACATCGCGCTGTCGTCGGCCCCGAGGAACAGCACCATCTTGGCGATGTGCTCCGGCATCAGCCTTGGCTTGAGGCATTGCCTCCGGTCGATCTCCTCTTCGCCTTCGGGTGTCACCCACAGGGCAAGCTGCCTTTCGGTCATCACCCAGCCGGGAACGACGATGTTGACGCGGATGTTGTACGGGCCGAACTCGCGGGCGAGGCCGCGGCTCATGCCGGTCACGGCTGCCTTGGAGGCGAGATAGACCGGGCAATTGCCCTCGCCATCTTTCCAGGAGATCGACCCGAAATTGACGATCGACCCGCCGCCCGCGGCCTTCATCTGCGGGTAGACGGCCTGCGCGGCAAAGAACTGATGGCGCAGATTGACAGCGATGCGGTCATCCCAATAGGCGCGGTCGACATCCGGCGTCAGGTGGCGGTCGTCGTTGCCGGCATTGTTGACCAGCACGCCGACCGGACCCTGCTTGTCGCCGACTTCGGCGATCACGGCGCCGAGGCGCTCCACGTCAGTGAGATCGCCAGGCACGAAAGTCGGAACCGCGAAGCCGTCGGTCGCTATCCTGTCGACGAGCGCGTTGCCGGCATCTTCGGCGATGTCAACGAAGGTCACTTTCGACCCCTGCGCACAAAAATGCTCGACGACGCTCGCGCCGATACCCGTGGCGCCGCCGGTGATGAAGACGACCTTGTCTTTCAGGCTCGGATAGGTCGCGTAACGCGACAGATCGGTCGGAGAAGCCACGGGTTGATCTCCAGCTCGTTGGATATATAACGTTAAAGGCAACTAAGAGGCCTGTGTGCGCATTGTCAAGCATGTTGCCATCAGCCGGGCCGCCCTGTTGCGGGTTGCTCCGGCTCTTCTTCGGGCAGGGTCCGGTATCGACTGCCGATACGGAGGCGCTCGCCTTCCCGCGCAGCTCGCCCGATCGCGACGACGTCGACCGGCTGATCGCCGGATCGCGGGTTGCACGGCGCATCTACCGTACATCTCCATTTGCCGAATCGGCCGTCGAGGAACTATCTCCCGAAGACGATGTGCAGACTGACGATGAGGGGGAAGACCACCTGAGGCAGACCGTGACGCCGATCCATCATCCCGCCGGAACCTGCCGGATGGAGGGCATGCCCGGGCCCGTCGGCGGCAACACCAATACGCAGTCCGTCATGATCGGCGAAAAGGCGGCGGACATGATTCCCGCCGATGCCGGACAGGGGATCGAGGCGCCATCGGGATGAAGAAGACGACAACCCGGAAGCGGATCCGCAAACGAACGGAGACGCGGATGCCTGAGCCGGTCGCCAAGCCGGCTCCGCCGCGCCCGACCGCGGTGACGCTGCGCGAAGTGGCGAAGCTCGCCGGCGTCTCGGCGATGACAGTCTCCAACGTAATCAACGGGCGCTTCCAGATGATGAGCGCCGGCACTCGCCGCGACGTCGAGGCGGCCATTCGCGAGCTGAACTACCGGCCTCATTCCAATGCCCGCTCGCTGCGCCTGTCGAAACGGCTGTCGGTCGGCATGATGATCGTCGATCCCTCGCCGACCTTCATCGCGGACCCGTTCACCACCTACGTCATTGCCGGGGTCGGCAACTACCTCAGCAAGCGGGGATATGCGCTCGAGATCCAGGGCGTCACGCCGGACCGGATCGAGATGTCGACTCTGTTCCGCTGGCATCAGAGCGACTGCCTGTGCCTGATCCCGTCCGGCGATCTTGCCGTCCGGGAGCGGCTTTACATGCGGCTTGCCGAACTCAACCAGCCCTGTGCGATCATCCAGGATCGGCCGCCCCAACCCCTCGAGGATGCGATCGTGGTTCGCCAGGACGACCAGGACGGCGGCTGGCAGCTTGCCCGGCGCCTGCTCGATTCCGGCTGCCGGCGGCTTGTCTATCTGCGGGAGGCGCATGCCTGGCCGGCTATGGACAACCGCGAGGCCGGCATCCGCGAGGCGGTCAGGACGGTCGAGGGCAGCTCGCTCGAGGTGGTGTCGGCCGCCTCGGCCGGCTTCGACGACGCGACCGCCGCCATCCGCCGGCACATCGACTCGAACGGACTGCCGGATGCGGTTCTTGGCGGCAATGACCAGATGGGGATTGCAGCCATGGTGCATCTGACCGGCATCGGCTGCAGGGTCCCCGACGAGATTAAGGTGACCGGCTTCAACGCCTTCGATTTCCGCCGATATTCGACGCCGACGCTGACCTCGGTCAGCTCGCCGGCATACGATCTCGGCGAGGCCGCGGCCGTCGGCCTCCTCCACCGCCTCACAACCGGAAGCTTCTCGGAGCAGGAGATCCTGCTCCCGGTTTCCGTGACGGAGGGCGGCTCCGCCTGATACCCGCGGCGCGACGAACGCGGGCGCCACGGCGCCTTGACTCTTGCGACGAGGCATGGCCGCCTATAACGATAAAGAAGCCCGGACCGATCGCGGAGCCGCTCTCCGCGTTGCGTCCGCTGCCCGAGTTCGGCCACGACCGGACGGTCCATCGACGGTAATACGGCTGCACCCGACCGCAAAACTGGAGAAACAAAAGTGGATCGCAATTCCATCCTCGAGACCTGCCGCACGGAACTCTATTCGGCGGTCGTCAGCGATACCCTCGATTCGCTGGGCTATCGTAACCAGGCGGTCGCCCCGACCATCCAGCCGCTCTACCAGGACATGACGCTTGTCGGCTTCGCACGGGTCGGCATCTACATGCCGATCTATCACGACGACGAGAACGTCAATGTCTACGAACACGAGATCCGCCTCGTCGACGACCTGAAGCCGGGCGAGGTGCCTGTCCTGTCCTGCAACGGCAACCTGCGGATCGCGCCCTGGGGCGAGCTGCTTTCGACCCGCGCGAAATTCCTCGGCGCGGCGGGCTGCATCACCGACGGCTGCGTGCGTGACGTGGCAATGATCCGCGACCTCGATTTTCCGGTCTTCGCGGGCGGACGCAGCCCCGTCGACACCAAGTTCCGCGGCAAGATGATGTGGATGGATGTCCCGGCCACGATCGGCGGCGTCGAGATCAATTCCGGCGACCTGGTGATCGCCGATCTCGATGGGATCGTGTTCGTGCCCGGCGACCGCATCGAAGAGGTGGTGGAAAAGTCTCTGACGAAAGTCCGCGCCGAGACCACCGTCCGCGAGGAACTCCGGGGCGGAGCGACCCTCGTCGAGGTGTTCGAGCGCCACGGCATCCTCTGAGGCGGATCACCGCCATCCCGGCCGAGTGCCTCGGGTCAGCCCGGCCCGGCCGGTTTCAGCCGGCTGGATCGGCGGCCCCGCCCCCGCCAAGCCTCGGGTAAAGCGTCTTCAGCCGCTCATAGGTCTCGCGCCAGTTCGCGTAGATCTGGGTGTACGCGCGGCTCTCCTCCGGTCGCGGCGTGAACACCCGGCCGGGCTCG
>JAGRKY010000126.1 GCA_020442095.1 Bauldia sp. | reverse complement strand
TCCGGGATGAAGCCCATGTCGAGCATACGGTCGGCTTCGTCGATCACCAGGATCTCGACGCCGTTGAGAAGCAGGTTGCCGCGGCCGAAATGATCGAGCAGCCGGCCGGGCGTGGCGATCAGCACATCCGCGCCGCGATCGAGCTTGCGGAGCTGGTCGTCGAAGGAGACGCCGCCGATCAGCAGGGCGACGGTGAGCTTGTGGTTGGCGCCGTAGCGGTTGAAGTTCTCCTCGACCTGCGCGGCAAGCTCACGCGTCGGTTCGAGGATCAGCGTCCGCGGCATGCGCGCGCGTGCCCGTCCCCGCTCGAGCGAGGTGAGCATCGGCAGCACGAAGGATGCCGTCTTGCCCGTGCCGGTCTGGGCAATGCCCAGCACGTCGCGGCGCGACAGGACATGCGGGATCGCTTGCTCCTGAATCGGAGTCGGCGTGTCGTAACCCACCGCCTCGACCGAAGCGAGGACCTTCGGGCTTAATCCAAGTTCCGAAAATTTCATCTTATTAGCAGCCCGGCCCTTGGCCGAAGTCTGACGGAACGGTTTGAAGACTCGAGACCGTCAATCGAATTGAATTCGATCCGGAACATATGCAAAGCCGAGGGAATGTCAACGATTACCGGGATTTAATCTAAGGTCGAGGTAAACGGCTAAGTAGATGTGTATCATGCCCACATGCTTTGCACCTCCGGACCCGCTTTGCTACGACAGCGCAGCCAGGGAAGATCGGACACCGTGAGCGGCCACCACCACCATCATCACCACCATTTCGGCGACGACTCAGGCGGAGCGGGCGACCGCCGCGTGGCATGGGCCGTTGCGGTCAACGTGCTCCTGACCGTCGCCCAGGCGGTCGGCGGCATCTTTGCCGGCAGCCTGTCGCTTGTCGCCGACGCGCTCCACAACCTGAGTGACGCCGCCTCGCTCGGCATCGCCTTCATGGCGCGCCGCATCGCCCGGCGCCCCTCCGACGATTCGATGACTTTCGGCTATGTGCGGGCGGAGATCATCGCGGCGCTGATCAACTACACGACGCTGATCGTCGTTGGCCTCTATCTCGTCTATGAGGCGATCCTGCGCTTCTTCGATCCCGAGCCGGTCGACGGCTGGCTGGTCGTCATCATCGCCGGTGTGGCGCTGGTCATCGACCTTGCCACCGCGGCGCTGACCTATGCGCTCTCCAAGGAGAGCATGAACATCCGCGCCGCCTTCCTCCACAACGTCGCCGATGCCCTGGGCTCGATCGGCGTCATCGTCGCGGGGACCCTGATCCTGCTGTTCGGCTGGACGATCGTCGACCCGATCATCACGCTGGTGATCGCGGGCTACATCCTGTGGCAGGCCTTCGCCGAGATTGGCGCGACCATCCGCATCCTGATGCAGGGGACGCCGCCGGACATCGACGTCGCCGACCTCGTCGCCGCGATATCCGAGGTGAGGGGCGTCCAGAACGTCCACCACCTCCACATCTGGTCGATCGACGAGCGGCACGCGGCGTTGGAAGCGCATATCGTCCTGGGCGAAGGCGAGGTCGACGTGGCGGCCGGCGACGCTGTGAAGCAGCGGATCAAGGCGATGGTGAGCGACCGGTTCGGGATCAGCCACACGACGCTGGAGGTCGAGCGCGTCGCCACCGCCTGCACCGGGGACAGCGCCCAGATCGTCGGTCACCGGATGGCGGAGCCCGAGCCGGCCGAGGCAGGCCACGCCCACCACGGCGGGCACTGATCGGGATTCAGTTCGTGGCCGGGCCGAAGATGTATTCGGTCGGCGAGAACATGTGCAGTTCGTAAGTCTCGTCGAAGCCGTCCTTCGGGTCGACGGTCTGGATGAAGACCGACAGGCCGTCGACATCCGATTCCGTCTCGTAGTCGACGATGTCGAGGCCGAGGTCGGCGAGTTCCTTGATCTCGACCGACTGGTCGACGACGGCGCTGCCGTCCGTCTCATAGGCGACCCACTGCACGAACAGCCGGGCGGTCACCGGCTCCAGGCCGGACCGCGCGATGATGACCCTGTAGATGCCGTTCCGTTCGGCGCTTTCCCAGGTGCCGCTGACCCGGACATCCTCGACCGCGCCAGGGATCGTCTTGACGGACCCGGCAAGTTCGTCTGCCAAAGCCGTGCCGCCAAGCCCGACGCCGACGCTGAAGCCGGTTATCAGCGCATATTTGCGATACATGAGATTTCCCTCAGGCGAATGCCTGTCGGTAGATAGGAGATCAAGTGGAGAGGTCCACCAACCAAAGCGTGTTCCCGGCTAGATGTCCAGATCGTGGGCGAACTCGGCCCGCTCCTGGATGAAGCGGAACCGCTCCTCGGCCTTGTTGCCCATCAGGCTCTCGACCATCGCGCCGGTCGGCTCGTCCTCGACGATCTCGACGCGGAGGAGAATCCGGTGCTCCGGCGCCATGGTGGTTTCCTTGAGCTGGGAGGGCAGCATCTCGCCGAGCCCCTTGAACCGGCCGATCTCGACCTTGCCCTTGCCGTTGAAGACGGACTTGAGCAGCTCCTCGCGATGGGCGTCGTCCCGGGCATAGACGGTCTTGCCGCCCTGGCTGAGGCGGTAGAGCGGCGGGACGGCGAGGTAGAGATGCCCCTCGCGGATCAGATCCGGCATCTGCCGGTAGAAGAAGGTGATCAGCAGCGAAGCGATATGAGCGCCGTCGACATCGGCATCGGTCATGATGATGACGCGCTCGTAGCGGAGCTCGTCGGCGCGGTAGCGGCCGCCGGCGCCCGTGCCCAGCGCCTGGATCAGGTCGGCGAGCTGCTGGTTCTGGGCGAGCTTGTCGCGCCCGGCATTGGCGACATTCAGGATCTTGCCGCGGAGCGGCAGGATCGCCTGGGTCGCCCGGTTCCGCGCCTGCTTGGCGGAGCCGCCGGCCGAGTCGCCCTC